>CALPON020000034.1 GCA_943325195.2 Sphingobacterium thalpophilum
ACAAAAATGATTGCTGTCAAAATCAAATTTCAGGAAGAGAAAATTGAGCGGGCTCATAATGAGGAAGATGTGAAAATGCGTGAAAACAGAATTAAATCACTACAGAAAGATCTCTACGAAGCCCGCCACTTCATTGAACAACACGGTAAGACTGTGGCAATGGAAAGCATCATCACTCTTACAAATTAAGTCATGAAACAAAAAAATTTTAAACTCATAGACGGCACTTTTGAGCCCGAGGAGGCGCGGAACATTCTGTTTTCACTCGTGAATACCAAAATAAATTTTCACAGCATGGAGGCCTTCGGCATTGCAATTCGCTCAAGTGGGGATACATCTTTTCATGATAAACGAATTAGCGAACTGACTCAAATGAACCTAGATCTTAAAGAGCTTTTGGAGGAGGCTAGGCTGGCTGGTATGGATGTAAAACTCAGCGGTGACATTACCTTCACTGTCGTCGAAAAAAAAGATGTCGGCTGAACGATTCTTCTCTGGACGCCAACTCATCATTGCCACACGGCATAATAAAAACCTGTTTATAGCGCCTATGCTGGCGGAACGGCTGAAAATTCAGTCCTTCACGCCTGCGGATTTAGATACGGATGCCTTCGGCACCTTTTCAGGTGAAGTCGAACGCCTGCAATCCCCCGTGGAGGTTGCGCGCTGCAAATGTGAACTGGCGATGGACAAGTATGGCTATGACCTGGCCTTAGCGAGTGAGGGTTCATTCGGACCACATCCGGAAATCGGTTTCCTGCCCCTGAATCAAGAACTGCTTCTACTCAGCGACAAGAAAAATAAACGGGAATATGTCATTCGTCATCACAGTTTGAACACCAACTTCAGTGCAGCCTTGATCAGTACCGAACAGGAGTTGCAGCATTTTGCGGAAGCGGCTCTTTTTCCCTCTCATGCCCTCATCCTTCGGAAAAATAAAGAGGAACCGCTGGCTATCACCAAAGGAATCGTAAGTCCCGACCAATTAACTTCGGTGTTTCGTGATCTTCTTTCGCGCTTTGGGCAGGTGTATGTGGAAACCGACATGCGCGCGCTTTACAACCCTACGCGGATGTCTGTCATTCAGGAGGCGACCGAAAAACTAATTCAACTTTTACAGTCCTGTTGTCCTTCTTGTAAAAGTCCGGGCTATGCCATCGTGGAAGCCATTGCCGGCCTCCCCTGCAGCCAGTGTGGAAGCGCTACACGTTCAACGCTTGCTCATCTCCTCCGCTGCGCTGATTGTCAGTATGAAGAACATAAAAAATACCCACAGCAAAAACAAGTTGAAGATCCCGGCTATTGCAACTATTGTAATCCCTAACACCGAAAAAAAATATTACTAAACACTCTAAAAAAACCACAAAGAAACTACATGAACTTAGATCTTTTAATTTCGAACATTACCAATCCTGCTTTTTTATTTTTTGTCCTCGGTGTCTTAGCTGTCAAACTTCGCAGCGATCTGGAGATTCCTGCCAACTCTTCTAAATTTATTGCCCTCTATCTGCTTTTTTCAATTGGCTTTAAAGGCGGGCAGGAATTATCGCATGAAGCATTTAGTTTGGAGATTCTCTGGTCCATGTTATTTGGTATGGCAATCTCCTTGCTGATTCCAGTCTACACGTTTTTTATTTTAAAGCGGCGGATGAGCATTTACAATGCGACTGCCATTGCTGCGGCCTATGGCTCGGTAAGCGCTGTGACGTTTGTAACAGCAGTGGCTTACCTTGATGTGCAAAAGTTGCCCTTACATGGCCATATGGTGGCCATTATGGCGCTGATGGAATCGCCGGCCATTATTGCGGGACTGATTTTATTGTCTCTTTTTAATAAAGAAAAGACGGCCAACACCACTCCCAAAATGGAGGTGATTCGTCACTCGTTCACCAATGGTAGTGTGTTACTGATTTTGGGAAGTCTGATTATCGGACTACTCGCTAATGCAAAGCAGGCAGAGGGGATTAAACCGTTTACCAACGACATCTTCAAAGGTTTTCTCGCCATCTTTTTATTGGATATGGGCATTACCAGTGGGCGCAAGCTCAGTTCTTTTGTGAGTAATGGCTGGTTCCCTTTGCTCTTTGCCATCTTCATTCCTCTCTTTAACGGGTGCGCTGTAGCCGTATTAAGTGCCTTGGTGACTCAGGATGTGGCGAATCAATTTATGTTTGCCGTGCTGGCAGCGAGTGCTTCCTACATTGCAGTCCCTGCAGCGATGAAAATTGCCGTCCCTGCTGCGGATCCGGGCCTATACTTGCCGATGGCCTTGGCAGTGACCTTTCCCATGAACATTACCATCGGTATGCCACTGTATTTATACATCACACAGCTGATGGCAGGTTGAAGATTGGAGGAAGGGGAAGGTCAATGGAACCTCTGAAAGAACGGAAATCAGGCTAATCCGCGTTTTTTCTTAACATTTTCGTAGGCTTCCTGAACTTTCTGAAACTTTTCTTTGGCGCCTTTCTGATATTCTTCTCCCATGTGAATGACTTTGTCGGGATGATACCGAATGGCCATTTGTCGGTAGGCTTTTTTCACTTCCTCATCCGTCGCATTGGGTTCTACACCGAGCACATGATAGTCCGCCTGCGCATCGCGGTAAAACATGCCTTTAAGACTTTCAAAATCAGTATGTGGTATCTGCAGCAAATCAGCAATGCGGCGCAGGACTTGCACTTCTTCGTCCGCAACATGACCATCTGCCTTCGCAATACCGAAAAGGTAGTGGAGTAATTGAATACGCACCTCCAGTTGTGTGCGGATGACAATATCACTGCAGATGCGGTCGAGGGGAATAGAGGGACTGTCCAAAAAATGTTTCAGCATCCGCAAGTGCTGGTTAAGAAACTGGGGACCAAATTGCTGGCTGAAGAAATTCTTGATGTAATCGAGTTCTACCTTTAGGGGACGACCATCTGCCTTCATCACCGCTGCAGACAGCGCAGTGAGCATCGTGGCAAAGTCCTCATGCGACCGCGAAGATTGCTGACGGTAATAATTAAAAACATCTTCCTGACCGCCAGTCTTAGCGCCAGATTTAACGTTGACGGACATGTTATCAATCGCGGAACCGATAAAATAGCCGATAAATGCGCCGATGAAATTTCTGCCCAGCAGAAAAAAACCAACTATTGCTCCTATGACTTTAAACACCTGAAAATTTTAAACTAGTCTGCAAATATACAATTTTGCAGGTGCTCTGCATAGAGGACAGGTGGAGTGGTAAAATCAGGTGCCAACTCTACTTCAAGGGAGAAAACAGCCTCTCCTTCTAATTCCATTTCTTTTTTTGGTCTACTCAGGCTCCGTCTTTTTTCAGCGCTTAAAGACGAAGATATGCTCTTGGGGATACTGGCTGACAATGCCCTGTCGGTACTGCTCCAATTTTTCCTGCTGCGGATAATAATCAATCTGATCAAGGCCGCTGTCAAGATAGAGGTAATACTCGGGATCCCAACGAAATTCAACATGCGGATACTGCCCTTTCGATAAATACCAGGTCAGGGTCTTTTCAAATGGCCAGGAACAACCTACCGGAATTCTTCTGTTTTCCTTTTTTCCACGTTCCTCAAATGTGCTCAGTATCTCGCGGGTGCGACTATCAAAAAACCAGGTCAGCGTCTTCTGTCCGTTCGCATGGACCAGTGTGTTAACAAAAAATAAAACTGCCAATACCGCGTATAAAAAATAGCTGGCTTTACGCAGGGGAAGGGGCTTCAGGAAGTACCAGGGAGCAAGCATAAAAAGTGGATATAAAAATAAAGCCGTTCTGTCAATCAGATAAAAGCCGTTGATTAATTTAACCTGAAGACTATTTACAAGAAGACAAATGAGCAGAAGCAGCAGGACCCAGTTGCGGCTAAAGTCAGGTCGTGCATTTCCCCGAAGGCTGAGGACAATTAGCGTAGCTAAGCAAAGCAACACCAGGCTCAGGACCAAGGCTGTTGATGCCAATGGAAACATACTGTATTGACTGTAACGGGTCAGAGAAAGCAAGGTGTCCTGCCAGATGCCCGTCCCACCTCCATAATACAAATTACCGAATTGCGTTAGCCGCTGAAAAGGTATCCACAGGAGTCCTGCTACGCTTCCTGCAACTAAACCTAATAGGCCCAGCACTTTCGCATAATTGCTTTTTTTCTTAAAGAGTAAATGTAGAAAAGAAATCAGGAGCAGTCCAGCAAAAAAATTGAGGAATGAAAAGACGGAAAGGCCTGAAAATGCTGCTAGACCAAGACTGGCAGCGAGATTGCTGAATTTTAAGCTGCGGTCATACCGTGTGAAGTAATACAGACTTCCCAGCACCGCCGCCATGGACAGACTGTAGCCACGGGCAAGACTGAAAAATTCGAGAAGGAAAGGATTGCCGATAAGTAGGATAAAAACAAAGGGTCCTACAGGATGATTTTCTGATTTGCTCAGCAGTTGTGCAAAGCGGAGATAGAGAAAAAAGGCAAGCAGGGAAGGAAGGCGCGCCACAAAAGTGGTTTCGGGTAAAATCAAATACAGGGTTTTGATGAGCAGCGAATTAATCAGGTGATTATTGGAATCGCAGGGAACATAGGTCATGATGTTTTTATACGTTCCTGTCACATAGGTGCCGATGCTCCAGGCCTCGTCGTAAGTGATGTCCAGAATAACAGCACGTAGCAGCACATAAGTGAATGCCAAAAGGGAAAGGAGGAAAGGGGTCTGCTGAAGCCACTTTTTATTCATGGACCACTCCTTTTTTTAACCGGAATAAATAAAGATGCTCCGCTTCAAAGGCTAAGAGTGTGTCTTTTTCCGCTGCTAGCAGGTGTTCACGCCCTCGCGCGTAATCCACTTGATCGATGCCGGTGGCGAGGTAAAGATAATAGTCCCCAGCGGTGGATGCGGCATCACCACTTTTATACTGCATGCTTAAGCTGAGGTATAAGCGGTCACGATAATAGGCCAGACTTTTGCTCATTGGCCAGGAGCATTGCAGATTGGCGGACTGAGTATTTTCTCTCTCCGACAAGTAGCGTATGACCGCTTCGGAATGCGCATCAAAAAACCAGGTACTGGTCTTGTATACATTGGCGTTAATTAAAAAGTTCAATAGAAAGCAGGTTGTAAGCAAAGCACTCAAAAAGTGTTGCCAAGCGATCAGACGAAGACATTCCACTAATTCTGCTAGAAATAAAATAAGCAGCGGATACAGAAAAAGCGCAGTCCGGTCCGTTACATACAGGGTGTTCATTAAGTGATACTGCGCGGAAATTGAAAAAAAAGAAAGGCCAAGAAGTATCAGAAAAAATAAAAGGCCAACTGGTTTTTTTTCTCTGCGTCGCAGGATATTCACAAACAGGAAAAATAAAAGAATTAAAAAAGTGTTCAGGAAAATACGAACTTCCGAACCTGCCGGCGGTCCTCCGGAAAAATAACTGCTGAGCGAGAGTAAACTGTCTTCATAAATTCCCGTGTGACCGCCATAATACAAATTATCATTGGCG
The DNA here is from genome assembly GCA_943325195.2 of Sphingobacterium thalpophilum. Lineage (GTDB taxonomy): Bacteria > Bacteroidota > Bacteroidia > B-17B0 > Aurantibacillaceae > Aurantibacillus. Next base: position 5,484 of record CALPON020000034.1, read on the forward strand.
CGTAATTTCTGTATGGGTCCATAGAGCAAGAGTCCTGCTGCCATTGCTATTCCTGCCTGAATCAAAAGGCCGGAAAGCAATTTTTTTCTTTCTCCGCGCAGTAGACTTATAAAAAGTAGGACCTGTGCGGCAAGGTAAAGATGCAAATACGAAAGGGCGGCGGTGATGGCCACTGAAAGAAAAAGCTGACTGAGAAAAAGTTGCTTATTACTGCGCTGCTCATAGAATAATAAGCCATGATAAAGTCCCGCAACCAGCATCCCAAGCCCTAGGCCATAACCTCTTGCGAGTGAAAAAAACTCGAGGACAAAAGGATTTAAGCTGATTAAGGTAAAACACATTAGGCTGCTGACAGGACTATACCTCTGACTCAATCGGCCGGCATAGAGCAGATAGAGCAAGCCCCCGACAAGGCTCGGCAGACGCGCTACAAACAAGGTGTCGGGTAAAATAGAATACAAAAGTTTAATGCTCAGTGTATTGAGCAGGTGATTGTTGGCATCACAGTTTTCAAAGGTCAGAATATCCTGAAAAGAGGAAGGGACAAAGCTCGTCAGTGTCCATGCTTCATCATAGGTAATGCCGCAAAGTGCAGCTCTGCTCACGAGGTAGCAAAAAAGTACGAAGGATAGGAGACGTATGTACCAGGTACTGGTCTGTTGTTGAAACATACTGCAGACCAAGGTAAAAAAAAATCAGTCGTGTCCGGAATAAAAAACCAAAGCTATGGGTGGCAGGAGGATACTGGTTTTGGGAATTCTTAGTCAGGTCTCCCTGCCGCTATTCTAAAAGGTTTATTATAGGAATAAAAAATACGCGCGCTGCTTCCTGACGAGGTGAACCCGTGGCGGAAATTAAAACGGTGGTTCACTGATGTCCTCTATATCATTCCTACGAATGATGTCTGGAGCAGCTTCTTCAATTTTATCCCAATTTTTAGAAGCAACAGTTTTTGTTCCAGTATTCAAAAAATCTGTATTCTGTTCCAATCCACCTGAGCCTGCTGGTGAAGGGGTATAGCCGTAGTTCTGTCCTTCTGTATAATCGAGATCGGCGAACTTTGCAAATTGACCTAGGAAGCGCAATTTTACGGTCTCCAAAGCACCATGACGGTTTTTAGCAATGATTACTTCTGCCCTTCCTCTTGTTGGTTCATTGTTTTCATCCACTTCCATGCCGTAGTATTCGGGACGGTAGATGAACATCACCATATCCGCATCTTGCTCAATTGCTCCGGATTCCCGGAGGTCACTCAGTTGTGGACGTTTACTACCGCCTGGACGATTTTCTACTTGACGACTTAACTGAGACAGCGCAATGATGGGTATCTCAAGTTCCTTCGCAAGACTTTTTAAGCCGCGGGAGATGGCACTAATCTCCTGCTCACGGTTACCTTTCCCATCGGGACCACCACTCATCAACTGGAGGTAGTCAATGATGATGAGTTCCACTTTCTGATTTTCCTTCAGACGACGCGCTTTGGCACGCAATTCAAAAATGGAAAGGGCCGGTGTATCATCAATGTAAAGTGGTGCAACCGCTAATTTTTTAATCCGTTCATTCAGTTGAACAAATTCGTGGTTATCTAAATTTCCTTTTAAAATTTTATCCTGCGTAATTTCGGTCTCACTGGAGATCAGACGTTTTACCAACTGCAGACTGCTCATCTCTAAAGAGAAAATTGCCACCGGTTTATTAAATTCTACCGCTGCATTTTTAGCCATGGAAACTACAAAAGCCGTCTTTCCCATACCGGGACGAGCAGCGAGAATCAGTAGGTCCGACTTTTGCCAGCCGCCGGTAATACGATCGAGTGCTGTGAATCCACTTGGCACCCCAAGTAGCCCATCCTTTTGATTGGCTGCACTTTCAATTTCTGTGATTGCTTTCGCAATCAGCGTGCTCATTTTATCGTGTTGCTTGCGGACATTGGAGTCCAGAATCTCAAAAATATTTTTGGTCGTCTCGTCCAGTAATTCAAAAACATCGGTTCCATCCTCATAGGCGGTCTTGATGGTTTCCGTGCTCAGACGGATTAATTCCCGTTGTAAATATTTCTGCGCCACAATCCGGGCGTGAAATTCAATGTTGGCAGAAGAAGCAATCCGGTTCGTTAATGCGGATACGTAATAGGCCCCACCGACGTATTCCAATTCTCCTGAACGTTTCAACTCCTGAGTCACCGTCAAAATATCGACTGGTTCGGAGCGGTTAAAGAGGGCTACCATGGCCGCGAAGACGCGACCGTTTTGTTCTTTATAAAATGCAGTAGGACTTAAAATGTCAATTACAGTGCTCAGGGCCTCACGCTCTAACAACATGGCACCAAGCACCGCCTCCTCTAATTCAACCGCCTGGGGTGGCAACTTGCCAATCTCATTTGCTGTGCTAGGGGGGGTAGTCAATAAACGCTTTCTGGTTTTATTTTGGTTGTCCTGATTCATAATTTCGTGATGGGGGTCAAATGTGCAATTTTAATAGTTCATAATAAATTTAGGAATCCGCTGGCTTTTTAATAACTTGTGCAAAAGTTAAATTACAGGTTCAAACCTTATTAATTGCGGGCTGTGGCGAGACCCTACCTTGTTAATAAGATAAATAGGTGAATTATTGACAAAGGGAGTGTTAGTGCATTGTTAATTGTTTAAGTAGCTTCATTTTCAATTATTTAATCCTTTCTGGGGAACTTCACATTTTGAATTCCTGTTACTTTGTATATGAAAATTTTACTTGCTGACTCCAATCACCCGGTCCTTGAGAAAACCTTAAGGGATGCCGGTTTTCAGTGTGATGCGTTCTGGGACCTTTCCGCTGAGGAGTTGACACGGCTGCTACCGCAGTACAGCGGTCTCATCATCCGAAGTAAATTCCGAGTCGATGCCGCCCTTCTCGCCGCTTGTCCCGCGCTCAAATGCATCGGCAGGGTGGGAGCAGGCATGGAAAATATTGACGTGGCATTTGCGGAAGCGCGAGGTGTCCGCTGCCTCTGTGTTCCCGAAGGCAATCGCGACGCCGTTGGTGAACATGCGCTTGGCATGTTACTCATGTTGCTCAATCATCTTAAAAAGGCAGACCTGGAGGTCCGTCAAGGCATTTGGCTGCGCGCGGAAAACAGAGGGACCGAACTGCGTGATAAAACAGTCGCCATCATTGGTTACGGACAAATGGGTTCTTCGTTTGCGAAAAAGATGAGCGGGCTAGAGTCCCGTGTGCTCGCACATGATAAATATAAAAACGGCTTCGGCTCTACAAATGTTTTGGAGGCCAGCTTGGAGCAGATTTTTGAGGAAACGGATATCCTGAGTTTGCACCTGCCTTTGACAGCAGAGACTCGGTATTATTTTAATTCTGAATTTTTGTCCCGCTTTAAAAAACCGATTTATCTCATCAATACTGCTAGGGGAAAGTGCCTCGATACTGCTGCCTTGGTAGATGGACTAAAATCTAAAAAAGTTCTGGGCGCCTGTCTCGATGTGCTCGAGTATGAATCTCTTTCCTTCGAAACGCTGGACACCAGGCAATTGCCCGAGCCAATGCAATACCTCCTCAGCGCAGAGAACGTGATTTTAAGTCCCCACATTGCTGGCTGGACGCATGAAAGTAATTACCGAATGAGTTTATTAATTGCTCAAAAAATAATCAGCGTATTAGCTGCTAATCCTTGAGCGTATAGGTTGGAGAACTGATGATGTTGGATTTGTTTTTCTTGATGTCCACCATAAACACTTCAAAACGCACGAGCCGTACCTTGGCGGAAGGGCGAAACTGACGCATGGGCAGGTAAAGATCGCCGTAAATGGACTTACCACGGTAATAACCATTTGCAGGCTGCAGAATGCTGTAGGGCACGTTGTTCACATCAAATTTATTAGAGTCCGTATTAAACGTGTAAATGCTGCAGACCAGATTGGGCGCGTCTTTGTTGGTGTTGTTAAACAAATCACCGTCTCCGTCATTATAACGAAAGGCCACCACAGCCGTGTCCCGCCCGCTTGTCCCCACCTTTCCGAGGGGACTAACGCTTTTAAATTCCAGAATTGGAACCGGATTATCGCTTGGCTGCTTGACACAAGCATAAGCAAGTAATCCAATGCAAATTATTAGAAATAGCTGGCGCATTGACGATTTTAAAATAAATTTACGGAAAATCTGGACTGTGAAGGACTTTTCGCTGTTAAAAAAGGAAAATATAATGAGGACGGGCCTCAGTCCGGCTGAATTCGAAGCCTTGAGTCTGGAGACCTTTCAGTTTCAGTATCAGAATAATACAGTGTACAGGGACTGGGTAACGCAATTGCATATTCGTCCCGAAAGTGTTCGCCAAATTTCGCAGATTCCTTTTTTGCCAATCGAATTCTTCAAGTCGCAGAAAGTACTCTCTTCACCTGCACAAACCCAAACGATTCAGTTTACCAGTAGTTCAACCAGTTCACAGCAGCCGGCCAGTCATTTTGTGAATGATCCGTCGCTGTACGAATTGAGTTTTACAAAAGCCTTTCAGCATTTTTATGGGGAGGTTTCCGACTATGTGCTCCTCGCTCTTTTACCCAATTATCTGCAGCGCTCAGGCTCTTCACTGGTGTATATGTGTGATCAACTGATTCGTAACAGCGGCTCAGAAGAGAGTGGCTTTTATCTGGATGATTATGAACGTCTGTTACAAACCATCGCGGAACAAAAAAAAAATAGCCGCAAAAAAATTCTTCTCATCGGAGTATCCTACGCCTTATTAGATTTGTGCGAACTGAAGCCTGATTTCGGTGATGGTGTCACAGTGATGGAAACGGGTGGCATGAAAGGACGTCGCAGCGAAATGCTCAAGCCCGAATTGCATGCGTTTTTAAAAAGTGGACTTGGTGTGCGTGAAATACACAGTGAATACGGCATGACAGAATTACTCAGTCAGGCCTATAGTCAGGGCGATGGTCTTTTCCGCTCTCCAAGTTGGATGAAGTTCTTCATTCGAGAGACCGATGATCCACTCAGCTTGAAGACCGATGGCAGAACAGGCGGCATTAACGTGATTGACCTCGCTAATCTACACTCTTGTAGTTTTATTGCGACCAAAGATCTCGGACGACTCCATCCAGACGGCGCTCTAGAATTAATGGGACGCTTCATGGATAGTGATATCAGAGGTTGTAATCTGATGCTGGAGTCGCAATGAGAATAAAGAATGTAGACTAAAAACGTTGCGGCTGTCCTACTCACCGCATAACAGAGGTGATTTTAGATAATTGGTTTGAATACTCCTTGAATCGCCGGCTGGCTCCTGTAATCAAGGTAAAGCAGAACCTTCGTAAACGAGGAGCGCGAATTTTTCGTAGCCCTAAATTTTTTTGTGATTATTGCTGTCTGCCCGCCAGCAAAAACATCACCGCCATCCGCACTGCCACACCATTCTCTACCTGCTCCAGGATAATAGATTGTTTGCTGTCCGCCACATCGCTGGTGATTTCAACGCCGCGGTTAATGGGACCGGGATGCATGACGATGATTTTTTTAGACAAGCTGTCGAGAATTTCTTTATTCAGTCCATACATCATGCTGTATTCACGCAGGGATGGAAAGTACTTGATATCCTGACGCTCGAGCTGAATCCGCAGCATGTTCGCCACATCGCACCATTCTAGTGCTTTTCTCAAATCGGTTTCCACTTCCACGCCTAAGCTGGTAATGTATTTGGGAATCAAGGTCAGAGGTCCGCAGACTTTGACCTGCGCCCCTAATTTTCGTAGGCAAAAGATATTGGACAAGGCCACCCGTGAGTGCAGAATGTCGCCGACGATCACAATTTTTTTCCCTTTTAAATTTCCTAATTTCTCCTGCATTGAAAAAGCATCGAGCAAAGCTTGTGTAGGATGCTCATGAGCGCCATCACCGGCATTGACAATCTTTGCTTTTACTTTTTTAGAAAGGTAAATGGCAGCTCCGGGACTCGCGTGGCGCATTACAATCATGTCCACTTTCATGGCCAGAATGTTATTGACGGTATCGACAAGGGTCTCTCCTTTTTTAACGGAAGAATTGGAAGCTGAAAAATTAATGACATCCGCGCTTAATCTTTTTTGGGCCAGTTCAAAGGATAAGCGGGTGCGGGTGGAATTCTCGAAAAATAAATTGGCGACCGTCAAATCGCGAAGAGAGGGAACTTTTTTGATGGGACGGTTAATGACTTCTTTAAAATTTTGGGCGGTGCTTAAAATGAGTTCAATGTCGTTTTTAGTTAATTGTTTGATGCCGAGGAGGTGATTAACGCTTAGATGACTCATTTTTCTTTTGAACCTTAAATTCAAAGGTTAAAAATAACGCAAATGTTTCAATTTACAACATTTATTTGCACGCCGTCCAATCTCAGACTAATACCGCTCACGAAGCACTTGAAGATGGTGTGAGGCATGACCACAGATGGCGAAGCCGAGGGCCAAAACAGTTGATTCACCGATGGTGGTTTTACCAGAACGCAACAATTCATCTTCTGTGAGCCCGGCAAAGAGGCTAATAGTCGCACTTCGCACCGTCTCAAATTCTGCAATCAAATCCCGTAGGTGACGATGGTCTAGTTGCGCGGCATCGGCAAAGGCATTTTCATCAAAAGAAGAAAGGACAGAGGTGTCTTTTCTTGCAAAACGCAGCGCCCTGTAAGCAAAGATCCGCTCCGTATCGCTCAAATGACAAAGTACTTGTTTCACCGTCCATTTTCCGGGAGCGTATGCGTAATTTTCTTTCTCAGCTGGCAACTGACTCATGAGCTGCGTAATGTGTGCCCCATTGTTTTTGAGTGCTTCAAGAAATGAAGTTTCCCGAACAAGGGGAATATAATTGTCGTAATAGTCCGGATACGTGCCTTTTTGCGGTTTCATGGTAGAATTCATGTCTGATTGTCTCTCGCTATTTATCCAGTAAGGTCACTTTGTCTTTACCATCAACTTCTTTCCACTCCACTCGGACATTTTGGGTCGAAATCGAATCAATGGTCATGCCGATGTATTTTGCTTGTATGGGCACATTCCTCGACCAGCGGCGATCTACCAGCACCAAAAGCTCTACGTCTTTTGGTCGGCCAAAGGCCAGCATGGCATCTAAGCCCGCTCGAATGGTTCTGCCCGTATACAACACATCATCTACGAGCACCACATTCTTATCTTCAATAATAAAGTCAATGTTGGTTCTGTTGGGAATCAATTCTTTCTTGCGGAAATCGTCCCGGTAAAAAGTTGTATCTAATTCTCCAAGAAGGATTTTTTTATTTTTTAAAATGCTTTGCAACTCTTTCTGTATGCGGCGTGCGAGAAAAATACCCCGCGGCTGCAGTCCGATAATAACGGTCTCAGAGAAATCATTGTGTACTTCAATCAACTGGTGACAAAGACGTTTGAGGGTAATGTCAAACCTGGTTTTATCGAGTAAAATCTTTGGCTGCACGGCTTCTTTTATTTTTTAAATATAAAAATTATTCTTTGTTTTTGCTATCGAAGAGAAGGGTCATGGGCCCATCGTTCACTAATTCGACTTTCATGTCTGCACCGAACAACCCACTCTGCACCGGCACACCGCTATCTATCTTCATTTGCGCAATAAACGCTTCATAAAGCGGTATGGCAGTTTCGGGACGTGCAGCGCGGATAAACGAGGGACGATTTCCTTTTTTCGTCGCGGCAAATAAAGTAAACTGACTCACGATGAGGAGTGATCCGCTCTGCTGCACCAGATCTTCATTCATCTTTCCTTCTGCATCTTCAAAAACACGCAGCTTAGCGATTTTTGAGGAGAGATAAAGCAAATCTTCGCTTCCGTCTGTTTCTTCAATTGCCAGTAGGATTAGAAAGCCCTTTCCAATCTGTGCATGAATCTGTCCTTCAATCGTCACACTGGCGCGACTGACGCGCTGAAGGACAACGCGCATAAATTATTTTGATTTGAATTGGTTAATCGCGTTAACGGTAAAATCACTGAGGACTAGCTTTCCGCTCATGCCGGCGCGTTCTGTCAACAAGGTATCCCAATGCTCTGTTCCTTGCCACATGACTTTTTTTAACATGGCCATGGCTTCGGGATTGCTGCTAGCGAGCTTTTCAGCCAAGGTGACAATGGCTTTATCCATCTCCTCAGCAGATTCAAATAAATCGGCATACATGCCTTTTTCCCTTGCCCAGTCCGCACTTTGCCATTCTGTGGCATTAATGGTTAACTGACAAAATGCTGAGGTCCCTACTTTTCGCTCAACAGCAGGGCCCACCACAAAAGGACCGATGCCCACCGCCAATTCACTCAGTTTGACAGAGGCTGCTTTCACGGCAAAGGTGTAATCCGCACTGCAGGCTATGCCCACACCGCCACCAACTGCTTTGCCCTGAACCCGGGCGATGATGAATTTTGGACAGGTCCGCATCGCATTGATCACACTGGCAAATCCGGAGAAAAAATAAGTCCCTGTCTCCAAATCTTTAATGCTGATGAGTTCATCAAAACTTGCACCGGCGCAAAAGGCTTTCTCACCTTCACTTTTGAGGATGATCACCCGGACGCCAGAGTCCTTACCTAATTTCTCTATCTCCGCCGCCAGGTTTCTCAGCTGAACACCCGGCATGGAATTACTTTGCGGATGGAAAAAAGTAATGGTGCCCACACCATTCACGATATCAGATTTTACAAAAGCCATCAAAAAAAGTAAAAATCAATAATTAATAATTCGTTAGACCAGCATGGTAACCGGATTCTCAATAAAGATCTTGAGGGTTTGTAAAAACGCTGCACCCGTTGCGCCATCGACCGTGCGGTGATCGCAGGCCAGACTGAGCATCATGGTATTGCCCGGAACCACCTGACCATTTTTCACCACGGGTACTTGTCGGATGGCGCCCACAGACAGAATACAAGAAGCAGGTAGGTTGACAATTGAAGTAAACGATTCAATGCCAAACATACCAAGATTACTGACCGTAAAGGTATTGCCATCCATCTCTGCCGGCTGTAGTTTTTTGTCCCGTGCTTTTTTGCCGAAGTCTTTTGCTTCCAGCGCTAATTGTGAGAGCGATTTCTGGTCAGCAAACTTAATAACAGGTACCACGAGTCCATCTTCCACGGCGACGGCCATACCAATGTGCACGTGTGAATAGGTTCGCACTTTATCGCCCATCCAGCTGGTATTCACCTTTGGATGCTTGCGCAAGGCCATGGCACAGGCTTTAATCACTAAATCATTAAAAGAAACTTTTGTATCTGGAATGGCATTGATAGCGGTACGCGAGGCCATTGCATTGTCCATGTCCACTTCTATATTTAAATAAAAGACCGGGGTGCTGGTAGTGCTCTCGAGCAGACGGCGTGCAATCGTTTTCCGCATTTGTGATGCCGGCTCGTCGGTGTACCCTTCTTGTCCCGTGCTTACAGCAGCAGCAGACTGACTTGCAGCCGCGTCTGGCTTATAATTTTCAATATCTGCTTTGGTGATGCGTCCGTTTTCAGCAGTACCGCGCACTTTACTCAAATCAATTCCTTTTTCTATCGCAAGTGCTTTTGCCAAAGGAGAGGCTTTAATTCTGCCACCGTTGCTTGTGGCTGCAGGTAGAGCTTCAGGAGCTTTTGCAGTTCCTTCCGGTTTTTTAGTTTCGGTCGATGTACCGGCTATTTCACTCTTGGTCGAAGTCCCGCCATTATTGGCTGTGGCAAGAATAGCCTGCAGATCTTCACCACCTTTTCCAAGAATAGCAATAATACTATCTACAGGGACAGATTTTCCTTCTGCTATTCCCTGATAAATTAAAACGCCATCCTGAAACGATTCAAATTCCATCGTGGCTTTGTCGGTTTCAATATCAGCAAGCAAATCACCGCTTTTTACTTTGTCACCAACTTTTTTATGCCATTTGGCCACCACGCCGTCCGTCATGGTATCACTGAGTTTTGGCATACGCACAATTTCCACACCTGCAGGCAGACTGGCTGAAACTTCGGCAGGCTTTGCAGTGGCAGTGGTCGTCGCATTTTTTTCTGCAACAGGCGCAGGTGCAGGACCACCTTCTTTGAGAAGACCTGAAATATCTTCGCCTTCTTTTCCGAGAATAGCAATGATGCTGTCCACCGGCACGCTGCCCTTCTCAGGCACACCAATGTGCAGTAAAACCCCATCCTGAAACGATTCAAATTCCATTGTCGCTTTATCCGTCTCAATATCCGCTAGCAAATCGCCGCTCTTTACTTTATCACCGACTTTTTTATGCCATTTTGCAATCACACCATCTGTCATGGTATCGCTTAGTTTGGGCATTCGTACTATTTCAGCCATAATGAAATTAGAAATTATTAATTAAAATTAAATGTTGGAGCGCTTCATGAAAATTGAACAATCCCTTCTTGGCTACTATTTTTTTTAATTTGGAAAAATTATTAAGAAGCAATTTGCGGGACCTCATTCTTAATTCTCAATTATGAAAGGGTAGTTATCTTCTTTGTAAACGTCCTTATACAGCTCATCTGCGGTAGGGTATGGACTTTCTTCTGCGAACTGAACCGATTCGTCTACCAGTGCTTTTACTTTTTCATCGATGGCTTCAATCCGCGCTTCGTCAATCCACTTGTTTTTCACCAGCGTGTCGAGCACTTTCTGAATTGGGTCTTGTGTCTGATATTCTTTTACTTCGTCTTTAGTCCGGTAGGTCTGCGCATCACTCATACTGTGACCTTTGTAGCGGTAGGTCTTCATTTCAAGAAAAGTAGGACCATCACCGCGTCGGGCACGGGCCACCGCTTCTTCCATGGCTTCGTGAACCGCTTCAACGGTTAAGCCATCTACCGGTTTGCTTGGCATGTCGTAAGCCAAACCCAATTTCCATAAGTCATGCACATTACTGGTTCGCTCTACTGAAGTCCCCATGGCATACATATTATTCTCTACAATAAAAATCACCGGCAATTTCCAGGTCATCGCCATATTAAACGCTTCGTGAAGGGCGCCTTGACGCACCGCGCCATCACCCATGGAGCAAACGCACACGTTATCGGTTCCTAAATATTTTTCCGCAAAGGCAAGTCCAGCTCCCAGTGGCACTTGTCCACCGACAATACCATGTCCCCCTACAAAACCATGTTCTTTACTGAAGATGTGCATACTTCCACCTTTACCTTTAGAGCAGCCAGTAATCTTGGCATACATTTCCGCCATCACGTATTTTGGATGAAGTCCCAGACCAATTGGATGCGCATGATCGCGGTAGGCCGTAATGTGTTTGTCCCCTTTTTTAGTGGCACTCACCGTTCCTGCTACAATCGCTTCTTGTCCAATATAGAGGTGACAGAAACCCTTAATTTTTTGCTGCACATACACCTGTCCCGTCTTCTCTTCAAACTTCCGCATGAGGAGCATGGATTCGTACCAGCTCAGGTAGTTTTCTTTTGTAAATTTTAGTTTCTTGTCGCTTGCAGTTTTGCCCATAGCTCTTGCTTAATAAAGACACAAAAATAACAGAAAAACGGTAATAATACCTGCATTAACTATTTCTGAATCTTTCGGCAAAATGGCACCAAAACGCAAAACGAAGCGTATATTGGCCTGCAAATTTTTAATTGGATGCATCTCTCATTTTCTACTTACCAATTGCGGTTTAAACATCCTTTCGGTGTTTCGTCCAACACCCGCAGCGAAACCACCAGTGTTTTTATAAAATTACAGGTAGATGAGCTGGTCGGCTATGGAGAGGCCTGCCTACCGCCGTATCTGGGAGAAACCGAAGCCCAAACCCTGCAATTCTTTAAAAAGGCGGCCGATTTTCTGAAGCCCTATGAGCCGCTATTGCCGGCGAAATTCTTTCTCGATGCAATTGATCAGCTGGCGCCGGGATGCCATGCCGCCAAAGCCGCGCTGGACATCGCTATTCATGACTTGTATGCGAAAATTGCGGGTCTGCCCTATGGCGCCATGATGGGGGTTGATCCCCCCGTATTGGTGCCCACCTCGGTGACGATTGGCATTGATTCAGATGAAAAACTGGCTATTAAAATTGAGGAAGCGAAGGAATTTCCGATTCTGAAAATTAAAGCGGGTACGGCAGATGATAAAAAGCTCATCAGCACCATCCGGCGGTATACCGACAAGCCGCTTTATGTGGATGTGAATCAGGGCTGGACAGATAAGCACCAAGTTTTAGAACAGTTGCACTGGATGGCAGAGCAAAACATCCTGCTGGTCGAGCAGCCCATGCCGGTGCACATGGTAGAGGAGATGCGCTGGGTCACCGAGCAAAGTCCTCTTCCCACAATGGCCGATGAGAGCGTGAAACGTCTGAGCGATTTAGAAAGTATGGACGAGGCCTTCACTGGCATCAACATCAAATTAATGAAGTCCACCGGTCTGCGGGAAGCGCTGAAAATGATTCACTATTGCAAAAAAAATAAACTTCAGGTGATGCTGGGTTGCATGGCCGAAAGTTCCTGCGCCACTACCGCCATGGCCCATCTGGCTGGTCTGGCCGATTTTGTGGACTTGGATGCACCTTTGTTATATAGGAATGATCCCTTTGAAGGAGTATTGTATCAGGACGGGCAAATCGTCCTGCCCCGCGCGAATGGCATCGGAGTGGAATTAAAACAGGCCTTGTGGTGAGGGGGTTTCAGTAAAAGTTCGCCTTGGTCTTGGCCTGCTGCTGCGTTAAGGATGGTAGTGGACATCCTTTTTTGAGGTCACGAAAAAAAGATGGGAAGGGACAGCCTGACCCCGCTCAGGAATTACCATGGCGGGGAAACGCCCAAAAAAGAGCGATTGAATGGGGTTTTAGGTTATTTTTTATCTGTTGAGGGACTAGGCGGAGCAAAATAAAATTCACCTCTAGCTGGACTTCAAAAAGATGGAAGAATTCCTAATTGCCGCAAGTCCCCAACCGGAAAATATCCTACTTTTGCTTTCCGATTTATGGTTTTCAGCAGCATCACTTTTCTGGTTTATTTTTTACCTGTCTTTCTGCTGGTTTATCACCTCGTTCCGCATAAGTATAAAAACGCTGTCATTCTATTGGCTAGTATTTATTTTTATAGCTGGGGTGGACCACGATTTATTTTTGTGATTCTGGGGACGACCTTTTTAGATTTCCTTTTGGTGAAGACCATGGCGGAGCAAAAAGATCAGAAGCGAAAACGACTATTTCTGATTATTAGTCTTTGTCTCAATCTGGGTCTCCTTTTTTACTTCAAGTACTTTAATTTTTTTATCGACAACATCAACGCCTTATTTGGTGCGGAGATCCACTGGTTGCCATTGGTGCTGCCCATCGGAATTTCTTTTTACACCTTTGAGAGTGTGACGTATGTAGTAGACGTTTACCGGGGCGTTCACAAGCCCCTGCGCAATGTTTGGCATTATCAGACCTATATTTTATTATTCCCGAAGCTCATCGCAGGACCGATAGTCCGTTATCACGATATCGCCGATCAGATTACAGACCGGGTTAAAAATTATAAACCGGACATTAAGTTAAGTGGCTTTTTGATTTTTAGCTTGGGACTCGCCAAAAAAACAATTATCGCCAACTCCATTGGTCTGCAGGCTGATGCAGTGTTTAAACTGGACATCTCTCAGATTGACACATTAGCTGCGTGGACCGGTGCGCTTGCCTATACCTTTCAGATTTATTTTGATTTTAGTGGATACAGTGATATGGCCATTGGCTTGGGCAAGATTATGGGTTTCCGTTTGCCTGAAAATTTCAGAAACCCCTACACCTCTGGCAGCATCACCGAGTTCTGGCGCCGCTGGCACATCACGCTGGGTACCTGGATGAAAAATTATTTGTACATCCCACTGGGAGGCAATCAGGTGAAGTCGGCAAGGCTCTATCGCAATCTTATTTTAGTTTTTTTATTCTCTGGACTCTGGCATGGTGCTAGCTGGAACTTTGTGCTGTGGGGTGCTTACCACGGACTGTTCCTGGTGCTGGAAAGGGCCTTTCTTCTCAAGGTTTATCAAAAAGTGGGTAAATGGATAGCACTGCCACTGACCTTTCTTATTTTAGTGACTGGTTGGGTCCTTTTCCGGATTGAGGATTTGTCCTTTGCCAGCCAGATCATGCAGCAGATGTTCCGCTTCGACTTTTTTGCTGGAAAATTCAGCCTGCAGAATGATTTTATTTTTATCTGCAGTCTGGCGGTGTTGTTTTCCTTCTTTACCCTGAGCCCAGGCACAGAGCGACTGCAGGACAAGTTGTACGGTGAAAAATTTACCGCTGCGGGAAGGTGGTTGGCAGTGGCTGGCAGCGTGGCATTGTTTTATCTTTCACTCAGTTTTATTTCTTCGCTGGACTTTAATCCTTTCATTTATTTCCGGTTCTGATGGCGCAAAAAGAAAAAACATATGCTGTCCATCACCTGGTCCTGCTCTTCGCACTGCTGCTGCCCTTACTGGCGACTTGGATGAAGTATAACAAACGAGAAGGTCCGGAGGATACCACCTATAATAAACCGGCTCTGACCGGCATTGTCATTTCGGATAAGAAGCCGGTAATGAGCAGGGAGAACTGGTTTGATGGTAGTTTTCAAAAAGAAACGGAGGACTACGATAATGACCATTGGGCGTTTAAAGAAATTTCGGTTCGCTTGAACAATCAGTTTTATTACGATTGCTTTAATCAGTTACGCGTCAATAATTTTGTAAGTGGAAAAGACCATTATGTTTTTTCGGAGACTTATATCTTTTCTGCCTTTGGTGATGATTTGGTGGCCCGTCAGAAATTCGAGACACTGCTGGAGAAAGCCAGGGTGGTAAAGGATAGTCTGAAAGTCCGCAACATAGACTTGATTATCGGTTTTGCCCCGGGAAAGGGCGTGCATTGCGGCGAATTTATTTCTGACAAATACAAACATCCCGTTTCTAGGCGCAACTATGATGAGATGCGCGCGATTGCACTTGCCAAGAAGCACAATGTCTTGGACCTTTTTAACTATTTTCAATCCCTGAAGGGAAAGAGTAGGTATCCGCTATTTACGCGCTTTGGACACCACTGGAGTTATTACGGGGAATGTCTCGCGGTTGATACCATTATTGGTTATATTGAAAATCTGCGCAAGACGGATCTGCCTGATTTATTATGGGAAGAGGTTGAAGTGGTGGATACAGCTAGGAGTCGCGATGCCGATGTGTTGAAGAGCATGAATCTTTATCGTAATCCTCCGCAGGACATGCAGCTGGCCTACCCCAAAATTCATTTCGAGAATGATTCAGTCAAAAATCAAACTCGGGTGCTGGTCCTGGGCGATAGTTACTGGTATGGCCCCGTTTACATGGGTGTTTCACAACAAGCCTTTGGTTATGGTGATTTCTGGTACTACTATAATCGTGTGGTGCCGCAGCGCGTGGCGGGCGAAAAGTTGGAAGTCTGGCAACTGGATTTGAAGAAAGAAGTGGAATCCTATCAAGCGATTTTGTTACTGTATGCCGATGGAAATCTGGCCAGCTATGGTAATGGTTTTATTGAGGACTTGTATGAAATGTATACCCATCCCGCGCAGTTTGCCGCTAAAAGAGCAGAGCAAGCGCAAATTCAGTCCTACGCCAAACAGATCCGTGAAAATCCCGCGTTTTTAAAACGGGCTACAAAGAGTAGTAACCAGCAGCAGATTCCTTTGGACAGCGCCATCCGTCTCGACGCCATGCGCATGGCCGGTTTGCTGAAAACACCTTAAAAAACGAATAGCCATTTACCTAAAAAAAATAAAATGATAAAAATGTACCGAGTGCCCGTCTTATTTCTGCTGATGATTGCCCAGTTTGCCAAAGCAGACGAAGGCATGTGGATGCCGCAATTGATTGAGGCCCTCAATTTTAAGGATATGAAGAAGAATGGCTTTAAGTTGACTGCTGCACAGATTTACAGCATCAATAAGGCCAGTATGAAAGATGCAGTCGCCATTTTTGGCGGAGGCTGCACAGCGGAGGTCATCTCGACAAAGGGATTAATTCTAACCAATCACCATTGTGGTTTTTCTTCTATTGCCGCTTTAAGCACGGTGGAGAAAGATCATTTAAAGAATGGTTATTTCGCCATGAAACCTTCGGAAGAGATTTATTGCAAAGGTCTTACAGTGGCCTTTATCCGTCGCATTGAGGACGTGACTGCAAAAGTAATAAAAGGTGTCAGCGCTGACCTCTCAGAAAAAGACCAGGAAAATTTGATTAGCGCTAATATGCGGAGTATCGAAAAGGAAGCGAAGGGCACTTCAGCCTACGATGTTTTTGTACGTCCATTCTACTATGGTAACGAGTATTATTTATTTGTAACGGAGGTCTTTAATGACATTCGTCTGGTGGGTGCGCCCCCGGAAAGTGTGGGTAAGTTTGGCGGCGAGACCGACAACTGGGTATGGCCTCGGCACAATGCAGACTTCAGTATGTTTCGAATATATGCTGGCAAAAACAATCAGCCGGCGGAATTCAGCACAGAGAACAGCCCTTATGTTCCCGCTTATTCTTTTCCTATTTCGTTAAAAGGGGTAGAGAAGGACGATTTTACGATGGTCTATGGTTTTCCTGGCCGCACACAAGAATACCTAACGAGTTATGCAGTGGACTTGCTAATGAATCAGCAGGATCCGATTCGTGTGGATTTGCGCGGAAAACGTCTGGCCATTATGGAAGCCGCGATGAAGAAAAATGATACGCTGCGGCTTATGTATGTAAACCGTTATGCAGGCGTTGCCAATGCCTATAAAAAATGGAAAGGGGAGATGGCCGGTCTGCGTAAATCTGATGCCGTGAGTCGCAAAAAACAATTCGAGACAGACTTCATCGCCCTCTTTAAAAATGATGCCGTCAAGAAAGAAAAGTATGAAAATCTATTTAAAGAATTTTCACGAATATATAACGATTACGCACCACTCAGTCGGCAGTATGATTATTTTTCGGAATGCCTCTGGGGTATCGATGGATTGCGCATGTGTGCCCCTTTCATCAATGTGTTTGCTGAATTAAAGAAGAAACAAGCGGGGAAGGAGAATAAATTTACTGAGCTACTTAAAAATGCAACACCGGCGCTTCCTTTTAAGAACTATGATAAGCAAACGGACATGCAGTTGTGCAAAGACATGCTGGCGGCCTATCAGAAAGAAATCGGAGTCGGTATGATGCCTTCTATGCTCGATTCATTGTTCATGGCCTACAAAGGGAACATTGGGGCGATGACAGATTTTCTCTATAACAATTCCTCATTTGTCGACAATGCAAAAGCAAAGGCCATGTATGCCGACTTTGAAAAGAATGCCGTTCTCTATGAGCGCGATCCTTTTTATCAGCTGGCGGCCAACATCTATCAACATTATCAAAAAGCGGTGATTCCGCAGCTGAGCTATTATGAAAAACAAATCAATGTCTTACAGAAAGAATACATGCAGGGTCTTAAAGAAAATGTGAGCAATAAAAAATTCTACCCCGATGCGAACGGCACCCTCCGCGTGTCTTACGGCAAGGTATCCGATTATAAGGGAAGTGACGGCATCTCCTATCAACATTTTACAACACTGGATGGTCTGGTGGAAAAGAACGGTACCGGTGCCGATGATTTTTATG
>CALPON020000035.1 GCA_943325195.2 Sphingobacterium thalpophilum
GAACGGGAAGAAAATGCTTTGCGAATACCCCCTGAAAACATTTCGCGAAGCGACTGATCGGTGGGAGCTCTTTTCTGAAGCAAATTATAACGCTTGCTGACCTGCTCTACTACTATGGCTTTGTTTGTCATCAGATATAATCTGCAAATGATTTTTCAAAATTCAAGAAATAGCGGATCGACGCATATAGCAGGACCACGGTAATACAAAAGGAAGCGATAATGTAATTGATTGAAGGACCGTCAAAAGTCCCATAAAAGCAGTACTTAAAAGCATTTAAAATAAAGACCAAGGGATTCAGCTGATAGGCTACTTTCAGCCATTCTGGCAAATTCAGTTCAAGAAAAAAAGTACTACTTAAAAAAACTGGAGACGCATAAAAAAGAATCTGGATAATGAAAGGCAGTATAAATTTCACATCTCTGTATTTAACGGATGCAGTGGCAAAAAATAAACCAAATGCCAAGGCAAAAACCAGTCCGTATCCAATCACCAAGGGAAGGAAAACGACCTGCCAGGGTGGAACTCCCTTAATAAAAAAATACAAAGTCAGAAAGATTACAAAAGCAATCACAAAATCAATAAGACAGACAAGCAGACCTGACAAGGGTAATAAAATTTTTGGGAAGTAAACCTTGGTAAGAATATTTGAATTACTAGTGAGTGAATTACTGACTTCGGTGATACAGGTCGATAACAATTGCCAGAAAACAACTCCACAGCTCACAAAAAGAAAACGATCTTGAAAATTACCATTCTTTTCAACCAAGTAAGAGAGACAGCCGAAAATAATAATATTGATGAGCGGCCGAATCAGCGACCAGCCAAAACCAACCCAGGTCTGTTTGTAGCGGACCAGGACATCACGCAGGGATAAGTACTTAAACAATCCTGAATAAGCACGCAATTCCCCAAGATCGAAAAAAGACTTATCGTTACTGGTAATAGTGGTTTTCAAGAAACTTTATTAGAGTGTAAATATAGCAGAAATCACTGAATTGACGAAGCCACCTTGGTCTTCAAAGGGAGGATCTGCAACTGCCGGAAAAGGAGATTTCGGTCCCCCTTTTTATCGCACGTATCATTGTCAAACCGAAGTTCAAATGAAACAGGACCTTTAAGGTTTTGTTCGTATAGCAGTGTATCTCCCTGAATAAAACTTGATGGCCGAGTAGCGTATGCGGCGATTGTTTTATTGTTCACCAGCCAAATTGCATGCGCTGCTTCCGCGTTAATAGGCCGAGCGGGTGTTCCCAGCACCTTGGCAACCAACAGATACTTACCGGCTTCTAACGCTATCGTCTTTGAATGCAGTGAACCATTGACGAACAGAGCAGCTGAGGGACCCTGATTACCCTGCATATCCCCTCTTTCGATGGAACAAATAAGATCGTTAGTTTTTTCTTTCTTGAGATAGAGGCGCGCCCAACTATCAAACCGCTCCTCTAGCAGATATAATTCAAAAATAGAATCCAGAAAAGCCTGATTTCTTGGTGTAACAGAAAAAGCTCTTCCATGTGCATCTGCGAACCAAAAACTAGTTGGCTCAAGCGCTCCCCTTCGCATGCCATTGCAAAGACTGTCCATATCATTAGATTGAAGCATGTCTTCACAACCCGCCTGACGAAAATAATAGCCAAAATGGTACGGAAGCGATGTGTAAACAGGCAGTCGCGGCTCATTGTAGGTCATTATCAATTCCGATACGCCTCTAAAATCAGACTTCATTGGGCGTGTATAAAAATGTTGTGAGGGAAAAAGATGATACCAGGTACCTAAACTAATGGCAAGAATACCGGAAATGCGCAGCCATTTGTGAGAGACCTGCGCAAGACCTGCTGCAGACAAAAGCAGGAAAGGCGTCAGATAGGAAATCATGTAGCGTTTGTAAAAAATAGGAAAATGAAAAATAGACAAGAGAAAGGGCACCAGAAATGATACGGAGATCCAAAGGACCAGAAAAATTACTGCATCCTTGCGCTTCTGTTTTGAATCACTTACCGATTCCGATGTACGCCATAAAAGAGCTAGTAAAAGTATCAGGACCAGTCCCATTGAAAAGAGTAACCAAGACCCTCCCTGAAAATCAAGATACAAGCGCATCAATGCATCAGCTCCCGGAGGATCAATCCAAGTGCCCTTACTTTTACTGAGCATTATAAAAATGGGAACAAAAGGCAAGTAGCCTAAGACACAAACACTGGCAGCCAAAATACTTAGCCGTAAATGCGTCACCAGACTCTCCCGCCGATCGCGTAAGGCAAAATAAATATAAATGGTAATTTGGGAAAATAGCACAAAGAAACCAAAGAAATGAGATAGCAGCATCAGAAGAACACTTAGTCCATATACCAGGGCCGTTTTATTGCTGGGTCTATTGATAAAGTTAAGAAGACAGTAGAATGCAAGCGCAGCAGTAAAGAGGTACATCGTGTATACACGCGCTTCCTGACTGTAGGTGATTGCAAAGGGATTAATGGCCATTAAAAAAGCAGCAAAAAGTCCCACCCGCGAAGAAAGCAAGCGTTTACCCAGCAAAAAGCACATAAAAACTGCCGCCAATCCGAAACTAGAAGAAAATAATTTGGCGGACAGAGCGCTATACCCCGCCAGCTTAAAGAACGCATTAAGTAGGACAAAGTAGAGGACGGACAAAGGATCATGGGTAAATGAAAGACGATAGATATCAGCCCAATTGTTGGCCGGGTTGGCCATATTCATGGTGTATAACTCATCGAGCCAGAGACTTTGAAAATCCAGTCCGAATCCTCTCAAACCTGCTGCCAGTGTAAGAATTAATGCTAGAAAAAAGATAGTAGGACCCTTTTCGGACTTCAAATTAAGACGGCTCATACCCCAAATCTAATTTTTCGCATTTTCTTCTTTTGAGACAGCAAACTGACTCAGCATGAGTGATTCATACTGTTCAATGATGTGGGACCAGGAATAACTTTCTCTGATTTTAGCCAGATTGGCCTGAAGGTAACTTGCACCCTGTTCACGTGTATTGGTTGCATCTAGGCGATCAGCGACCTGCCTTGCATTACTAAAATAGAAGGCATCTGGACCAAGGATACTCTTATTAAAGACATTATCATGAGCGCAGATTAAGCTGTGGCAGCCCATAGCTTCCAGTAAGGAAGGGTTGGTGCCTCCCACCGAATGCCCATGAAAATACAAATTAGCATAGTAACGTAAATTGTCAATGACTTTTGTATCGTAAATGGAACCCATAAAAAGGATACGCTTCTCTTCTTTAAATTTATTTTTGAGATAGAGACCAAATTTATTTTCAGGATTACCAACCACTAAGAAAGGACGGGTGCTTTTACTTTTTACGACACCATCCAAAATCACTTCAATATTATTTTCTGGCTCCATTCGAGCGATGAGTAAATCAAATGCGTAGGGCTTCAGCTGAAAGGCCGCCAGACAGGACTGATCAGGATCGCGAAAAATTTCGGCACCGTATGCAATAAACGTAGAAACGATGCCATACTTTTCTTGCAGATAGACTTGAATAGCCTTTGAATCCGCCACCAGCGCGTCACTTTTTCTAACCGCCAGCTTTTCGGCAAATAATAAAAACTTCTGGACTTTTCTGCTGTATTTACTTCGTTTCCATTCAAGACCATCCATGTTGGTGATAACCTTTGTCAGTTTTGGAAAAAGATTCATCCAGACCGAGCTACTTGTATAACCAAGATTAAGAATCACATCAAAGTTGCGATTACGGGAATCGCGAATACAATTGAGATCGTAAATGAACTGACCGGCCGTCCCCAGACGATCTTCGGGATCCTTCTGATGGATCAGATGAATACCTTGCCATTCTTTTTCCTGATAGGCATGTCGACTCGAACAATACACATAAACATGATGGCCCTTGGCGAGCAGACCGAGCGAAAGAAATTGAGCCAGTTGCTCAAAACCTCCATAGTTATTTGGAATACCTCGTGTTCCGAGTATTGCGATTTTCATCTTTTGCAGTTCAGCTTATTAGCTCTGAGACCTTAAGAAACAGCTGCTAATTGTCAAAAATAATTTTTTTAACCAAATTAATCGACAAGCGCTGCAGTAGATTATGAACTATTAATGAATAATAACCTGATTATTGGCTTTTATTTCTAGCTAGTTGGGGAGAGGTCGGGAACGCACTGCATAAAAAGAGCGCTGAAAAGAAGGAAAAAAACAAAATACCCTTATTCGATTCTAGCACATTTTCCGTTAAAGCCGTGATGCTGATAATCAGCAAAAAAGAGATGAAATAAAAGTTTTTTGTTCGAATGGCCCTGTAGAAGCAAAAACTGAGTAAAAGAAGAAAGCTCAACAGTCCCAGGATTCCGCTCTTGATCATATAAGCCAGATATTGGTTATGGGCATCAAACCCATTAAGGATGGAATTGGAGAGTTTATACTTTTCATACTTCACATTCAACATCTGTTTTTCCATACCAGTTCCATAGCCCAATAAGGGCCGCTCTCCAATGAGTTCGAGCGCGCACTGCCAGCGCTCTGCCCTTGTCGCATCGTTGGTATGAATAGTGTCAAAGCGGTAATGAATCTTCGCATCCGAACTGATGTTCAACTCGCGAAGCGTATCGTTTCGGAAACGGTCCTGAATTGCCGAAAAATTGCCGACGTAGCGCAGGCCAATAAACAGAAGTACTGCCAATAAGCCAAGGTGGAGGATCAAAGCCCCTCTGCGGAGAAAAAAAGGAAGAACCAACACGAGGATACAGGCAAAGGGGACAATGACAATGCGGGAGGACAACAAAATGAGACTCAACAATAATGGCACCAGCATCAAGCAGGACAGCCATTGTAACCAGCCACGTTCTTTATACAGCCGGTAAATGCAGACTGCAATGGCAAAACAGACATACATGCTAAGGTACGTGGCATGCAGGTGGAGTGGATCTGAAAATGCATGGTGTAGATGTGAATTCAGAAATTCCCCCAAGGAGCCGGTTTCTCGCTGTGTCTGGTAGCTCTGATAAAAAACAAACAATAAATAGCTCACGGCTATCGTTACAGAAAAAGAAAAAATACTGAGTATTTTTTCAATTGATGGTCTGCTCCACTCGATGGAAGCGCCAAAAAGTACTGGCAGCAGCAAGAGGGTCATCTGTTTTTCAAGCACAAAAAAAGCTTCTTCTTTGTTGGCACTATAAAGACAGGAAACAAGAGCGAGCAGAAAGATTTGAGATAAAACGAGTACTTCGGTCCATCGCTTTTTGAAGAGGGGGAACTGAAATCGGGAAAGAGAAACACACAAGGTGAGAATCAAAAGCAGATGAGCTACATCCTGCCGCATCCACAATGCAGCAGAGAAAGAACAAGCTCCCGCAAACTGGAGTTGCTCTGACCAGACAGCTGTTATTTTCTTTCCATCGTCCACTTACTTTTATCTTCGCTCAAACAATTATTTTTGAGACTAATTAACAAGCTGTTCTCTTTTTGACCCAAATATACTAATTTCGTGTTCGCTGAAACTATGCTACCCATACTGGAAGAAAAAATAGAAAATTTTAATAAACGCTTTGGAATTAACCTGAGTTTGCTGATTGCCCTATGTCTGGTTGCACAACATAGTTTCCTTATAAAATTTGCTTCTCTCGCTCTGCTTGTTTTCCTGAATCTGAGAAGTTTTAAAAAATTCAATCGGCGAGAAATTCCTCTCTTCTATGTTTTGATAGCCGGCCTAGAAGTTTTAAAATTCATCTTCCTGAATGAGCAGTATAATTTGCCTCATTTTCTTCAATTTAGTATGGGGATGATTTATTGGATCAGCGCCTTTCTGCTTTGTTGGCTCATCAGCTATAACGTCAAGCACCACGGCAAAGTGCCTCGGACCCTTCAGGTTGTCGCCCTTTTAAATCTTCTTTTTACACTCTTTCAGTTTATCCGAATTTGTGTCATTGAAAATACAATCAATCCTTTTAATAGCGGCCATAATCATCCTTACGGCATCAGCACCGGCGATTTACTCAGTGGATTGTTTCATGGTGTTCACCTCACTAATGCCTTTGTTTCCTTGTTTTTATGTTTATACTTCATTTACAATAAAAACCACCTTTATACTTTTTTTACATTACTATGTCTTCTGTTGACTGGTAATAATTACGCCACCCTAGTCTTTGCGCTTGGTGCCGGCATACTTTTTTTAACGGCAGGTGGCAAAGAACGGCGAATCGGTATTGGGGCTGCAGCGCTTTTTACAATCCTCTTTTATGTACTTATCACGCCGTTGAATGCGGAATACATGCTTGAAAAAGTTGCCCACATATCGGCCACCTTGCCCAACAGCAGGCGGGTATTGGAAAAGGAAGATGCACAAAAAGCCAATGGTGAATTTGAAATTGTATTAGCGGATACCAGCTCTCCCTATGACATAGACGCAAAAGGCGCCAGAAAAATACCTGTGTATGGCACCGGTGCGGATTCCCTATTTAATTTTGTAGCCCAGTCAGGCAAAGTCCGTTCCTATTATCAGACTAAGAAATTTCTGCTGAGTTCTCCTGTTCATTTTCTTTTTGGCGCAGGTATAGGTGGCTTCTCAAGTAAACTTGCTTTCAATTCGTCAGGAGTTATGGAGGGATCAAGTCTTAGCAAATTGCTGCCCAAGTACGAGACCTCCTATTTCAAAAACAATCACAAAGCCTTGTATTCTTTCCTAAAAACACAGCACATTATGTTTCACAGTGAATCAAACCGGCCCTTCAGCGTCTATAATCAGCTGCTTGGTGAATATGGCCTTGTCGGATTCCTACTCTTCCTCGTCAGCTACCTCTGGTACTTTCTGAAGCGCCTTAATCGGAAACGTTTTGGACTTCCCATTCTAATTACCCTCCTTGTGCTCCTAAATATTGATTACCTCTTTGAAAGTCTGAGTGTTCTACTTTTCGTGGAGACCCTTTTGTTTCTGGACTTAAAAGAATCGGACGATGTCGCAAAGTCCTGAATTTTCGCTTATTGTGGCTACTGCCGGGCGAACAGCTGAACTCGACCTACTTTTATCTTCCCTTGTCAAGCAACAATCTGGTACCGATAATTTTGAAGTCATTATTTGTGATCAAAATCCACCCGGCTATCTAGAAGCTGTGCTCGCGAGGTACAGGCCATCTCTTTCACTGGTTCACCTCTACTCTGAGCGAAAAAGTTTATCCTACAGCCGTAATAAAGGAATTGCTGAGGCGCAGGGAAAGTTCCTGACCTTTCCCGATGACGACTGCCAGTATTATCCGGATACCATTCAGGTTATGCATAATCAGCTTCAGCGCGAAAACGAAATTGACCTGCTTATTGGCACCGTTTACGACCGACAGCAACAAAAATATGTTTTTAAAAAAACACCAGCCCAATCTACTCTGGTGACGAAGTATAATTTTCATTCTTTTGTTTCCTCTATTGCTCTGGTGGTCCGAAACAACAACATTCGTTTTGATGAAGACTTTGGCATTGGAGAAGCCTACCATTCCAATGAGGACGCAGATTTGTTGCTCAGCTGCATCGAAAAAAAATTTAAACTTCTTTACATTCCTGAATTGCAGTTTTGTCATCCGCCATACGATGCACGTAATATGAGCGTTGAAAAATTAGGGCGCTACGGCATTGGCTTCGGGGCCCTCGTACGAAAGCACTTGTCACCCGTATTACTTTACCTCTTTATAAAAGTCCTAGTTTTTCAGGTCCTCATGATGGCAAAAGCGTTATTCAGCTTTAACCTGACAGAGCTACAAAGGCGAAAGGCGGCATTAAGTGGCAGGATAAAGGGCTTTTTTATTTTTAAGAAGTCCGCTCTTTAAAATCCCGGATGACCTCCTGATAGAAACACTCATGCTGCTGTGCAACAGCATCCAAGCTAAATTTATCTTTTACTTTTTGATAGGCTGCTTTTGCAAAAGCTTCTCGTTTCTCAGCTGATGAGAGCGCCTCACAGATGGTATTGGCGATTTCTCTTGTATTGGAAGGATCTGTCAACCAGCCCTCCACTTGATCAGTAATAAGCTCTGGACCTGAACTACGTGTGGTGAAAACAGTGGGACAACCAATCGCCATCGCCTCAGCCGCTGCCATTCCAAAAGTTTCAGAAAAAGAGGGAAACACTGCCAGATCTGCGGTCTGTAATTTTAGTAATAGGTTTTCCCTACTAATATGTCCGTATAAAAAAACCGAACTACCATGTGCTTTTGTAAGCAGTTTCAGAATCTTATTCTGATCGCCTTTTCCGTAAATATGCAGTGTCGCAGTTGGAAATCGCGCCACAACCTCCGGCCAGGCTTTCACTAGCTGATAAATCCCTTTTTTAGGGAGCAAACTGCCACTAAACAAAACCTGATTGGAATTGCTGCGCATGGCTTGATTGCAGTAGTTTCCGACCTTGATGCCGTTGTATAGAATTTTAATCGGTTTGTGGAGGCTGTAGATACGTTGTCCCTCTCTAGCGGTAAAAGCACTCACAGCAGTCAGCTGATCCGCCCGCTCATAAAGACGGTCTTCGAGCTGCCTGAACTGTTTTTTCTCTGGCAATGCCGCGAGTGTACGAAAATAGTTATAAGAGCCGTGCATTTTGACAATCAGTGGCGCAGTAAAAGAAGGCAATTGAAAATCGTTTGGACGGAGATTAAAGAAGAAATTATTCCAGTCCGGCATTTCTATCACATCGATGTTTTTTTCTTTTATTAAATCCTTCACCAAAAGAACAAGCTCCTGAAACATTTTGCGAGCATCCCTTCCCAGAAAACCGGAGAATCGAAGGCTGTGTAAAAGTACTTTATCCCATAACTCATCTTTACTGGTTATGAGACCGATGTCCGTTTTATAACGCAGTCGCCAGACTTCTATTCCGTCTGCTCTTTTTTCATGATTCGACCCGGCATAACCGTGCATGCAGAGACCAGCCACAAAAACCTGATGGCCTCTCGCCAATAATCCGGTTGCCAATAATTCCGTTGCAGTCCCTATTCCTCCTGTTTTTCCTGGTGGAAATTCATCACAAATAAATAATATGTTCATGAGCGGCCTCTTAAGGTGTTTAATGATTCTTGAATGTTGACCGTTTTAGTGAGGAGAGCCATGGCCGTGTAAAGCCCGAGCACGAGAACCGGACGAAGGAGCAGCGGCACAGGCAGCAGTATACTTGCAGATAGACTGAGGCAGGCAAAAAACACTAAATAAAGTGCGGGACGAAAATCGAGTTGAAGTGCGGATGTACCGGTATAAAAAAGGTAAAGTATAAGTTGAAGGAGCGTACTTCCTAAAAATGCGAGAGCAGCGCCCATGCCGCCATAAAGAGGGATCAATATTAAATTGGCAATCAGATTGAGTACTGAGACACTAATGGTTATCAGCATAATACGCTTTAATTGTCCCTGCACAAATGCACTTGTCCACAGAAAATTAATCAAACCATGCATCGGAATACAAAGTGCCAAAACCCAGTATTTACTTTCATTCACCGCCCCGTATTTGTTGTCTGTAAAATAATCCATGAGGGGTGACCATACGCTGATAAAAAAAAGAGGGAGAAAAAGCAAAATAAAATTTTCCAGACGAAAGAGGATGTTGATTTCCCTCTGCTGATTTTCCGTCAGTACTTTTTCATTTCCTAATAATTTTGAAAAACGAGTTAGCAGCACCGGTGCAATAATCAACAAGGGAAGTTTTGAAACTTCAAACACTTTATAGGTGAAACTGTACTCAGCAGTCATGCCAGCTGCAGTGAGGCCCGCAGTAGAAACACCAATAATACCCAATAAAATCCAGTCAATTCTTGCCAAAGCGGAATCAAAAAGTACCACTCCCAATTGGGGAAGGGATTCCAAAATAAAATACTTGTATTCAACGATACGGAAGATGGGTCGAGGAGCCGATGAAACGGATTTGCGAACCATGGCATAACCAACAAAAAATTCAAGCAGGGCACCCAGACCGTAAACGGCAATCAGCGAGTAAACGGTGAAGTAACCCGCCAAAAAAAGTATCATAATCATCAGGAATTTCCCCGAGTTAACAAGGATGGCCAGGAGTGCAAGTTTTCGATAAGCCTCTAGCCCGTTCAGGCAGAGCTTGAAGGAATTCGCCACATTGCTCAGCGAAAGGTAAACAACGGTGAAAAATAGAACGGGGTGCGCTCCTCCAAAGTATGGCAGCAAAGTCTGTAGCAACCAGATTCCTCCGCAGATGACCAGCGCAGATAATAGCGTGTGAGACAGGTGGATGCCACTCGTTTCTATTACATCGCGACCCGAAGCAATGCGTTTTACAAAGATAAGATCCAGTCCCAGCGAAAGAATGGCCACCAGCGTGGCTCCAAGGGCAGAGGACCAGTTAAAATCCCCGAACTCATCCTTATTAAGATACCGAGAGCTCAGGTAAAAAAAAACCAAACCTGCTACCTGTGTGACCCCCGTCTGCAAAGTATTTGCAGAGATATCACGGAGTAATTTGCGCCTTCCTGCCGATTTCATGCTAAAACCCGGTTTCCGTAAATGACCCTCGTACTCGTATGATAAAACAATGTGCACATTTGAGGCTGCATTTTACTCATTTTAAAGGGACTAATTTAAGTTCTTTTAGGCGTTAAGTTGTCAGAATGTTAAGCTAGTTTTACATTTTTGTTGTACTTTTGATTATCCTGAGGAGAAGGGAATGAATTGACTCACAACAGTGCCATATTTGACAAGGAAGCTTTCACTCTGACGCACAATGAGCAATTGGCCGAGGCGGTAGAAAACCGGAGGCGAAGCTTTATCTTTGTCAAGCGGGCAGTTGACCTTCTTGTTTCCCTCATTATTGTCATTACTATTCTCAGCTGGCTCATTCCTTTGTTAACGATTTTAATTAAAGTTGATTCCCGCGGTCCGGTTTTTTTTAAACAGAAGCGGACAGGGTACAAAGGAAAAATGTTTAACTGTTTTAAACTGCGAACCATGAAGGTCAACAAGAATGCCAATGACCTTCAGGCTGCTATTAATGATCCCCGCATCACTCGGATGGGGAAATTTTTGCGGATGTCCAATCTGGATGAATTGCCACAATTCATTAATGTGCTGATTGGCGACATGTCCATCGTTGGCCCTCGTCCGCATATGATAAAGGATTCGGAACACTTTGCTGAAATTTTTCCTGGTTATTATAACCGGTACTTGGTCCTACCCGGTATTACTGGCTTGGCGCAAATCAATGGTTTTCGAGGACCTACACCAAATACCCGTTCCATCTATAAGCGGCTGCAGTGGGATCTCTATTACGTGGAGCATGCCACAACTGGAATGGACATCCGCATCATTTTGTTGACTGCAATTGAGACCCTTCGTGAAGCCATAAAAATTAAGCTGCCACGCAAACTACCGGTTATTCGCGACAATTAGTTGTTATTTCCGGCATGAATTTTTTGCAGGAACTTCAAAGGGCTTAGGCTTTTACTTACTTTTGTACATGCACGCCATTGAACCATTTTACAATTGGCAACACTTGTATGTTGCTGCAGAGGATCCTGACTCTCCTTTCTACGGGCGTGAATACAGTGAGTTTGAATTTACCAATACCATCTACAATTATTATATCCATCCCCAGTGGGACGATATGGGAAGTGAGACGCTGTATCTAAAAATTATATTTGCGGATTACGAAGAAAAGTATGCCATCATTGAATTTCTTGGGGAGTGGAATGACGCCATCACCAACGATATTATGATCCTAAAACGGGATATTATTGACGAACTACAATTGCTTGGCATCAATAAGTACATTCTGATTGGAGAAAATGTACTCAACTTTCACGAAAGCGACGACAGTTATTATGAAGAGTGGTTTGAAGACAATGGCGATGAAGGCTGGATTGCACTGCTCAACTTTAGAGAGCATGTATTAAAAGAATTTAAGCGGGCGAGTCTGGATTATTACTTTATCTCCGGTGGGGAGCTGGATCATTTCGACTGGAGAAAGTTTTCACCAGGACAGGTTTTTGGAAATGTATCTAAACTAATTCAACGGCGCCTGAATTAAGCCAGATTGAACTTAAAAAGAGTATGGAATTTATTGATGAAGATTTACTGCAGTACGCAGAAGCACATACGGAGGGTGAATCAGATCTCCTAAAAAAACTCAACCGCGATACGCATCTGAAAGTAAACAGCCCCCGAATGCTCAGCGGTCACCTGCAGGGCAGATTTCTAAGCCTGCTCTCCAAACTTTGTCAACCCCTGCACATCCTTGAAATTGGCACCTACACCGGCTACTCTGCGCTTTGCCTTGCTGAAGGCCTTCTACCCGGTGGACAGCTCATCACGATTGATCCTAATCCGGAGACAAATCATTTTGCTAAAAAATATTTTGAGGCCTCTGCCTACCGCAATCAGATTGTTCAGAAAGAAGGGCAGGCTGCCCAACTTATCCCCGGTCTTACTGAAGTGTTTGATCTGGTGTTTATTGATGCAGATAAAAAAAGTTACGCGCTCTATTTTGATCTTTGTATTGATAAAGTCCGTTCCGGTGGGCTGCTCATTGCCGACAACGTGCTTTGGAGCGGCAAAGTACTAGGCGATGAAAAAGACCCGGAAACGATCGCACTCAAAGCATTTAATAAAAAAACAGCCGCAGATCCACGCGTGGAATCCCTGCTACTGCCGGTTCGCGACGGACTCATGATCCTGCGCAAGCTCTAAAAGAATTAATGGAGTGCTTTTTTTGCGGATTTATTCTGTTGAAGTTCTTTTTTCAGAAAAGGTGCCGTGTAGCTTCTCTTCTCTTTTACCAAGTCTTCGGGAAGGCCTGCAAACAAGAGTTCTCCCCCTCCTCCGCCACCCTCAGGTCCCATATCGATTAGGTGATCAGCAACTTTAATAATATCCAAATTATGTTCAATTACCAGCACGGTGTTGCCATGTTCAACAAGGCGATTTAGGACTTCCAGTAAGATACGAATGTCCTCAAAATGCAGTCCAGTTGTTGGTTCATCTAGAATATAAAAAGTATTGCCTGTATCCCGCTTACTCAGTTCCGTGGCCAACTTCACCCGCTGTGCTTCACCACCACTAAGAGTGGTAGCCTGCTGGCCAAGGGTAATATAGCCTAAACCGACGTCGTGCAACGTATTAATCTGCCTATAAATCGTTGGTACGTTTTCAAAAAAAGCACAGGCCTGATCAATGGTCATGTTTAATACATCGGAAATTGATTTTCCTTTGTACCGAACTTCAAGTGTTTCTCGGTTATAACGTTTACCGTTGCACACATCACAATTGACGTACACATCCGGTAAAAAATTCATTTCAATTGTCTTCACGCCTGCCCCACCACAGGTCTCACATCGGCCACCTTTCACATTAAATGAAAAACGTCCCGGTTTATACCCTCTGATTTTTGCTTCCGGCACTTCGGCAAAGAGATTACGAATATCGCTGAAGACATTGGTATATGTCGCGGGATTCGAGCGGGGTGTGCGGCCAATAGGTGACTGATTGATATCAATGACTTTATCAATATGCTCCAGTCCCGCCACCGACTTATACTTCAAAGGCCGTTTTTCTGAATTATAAAAATGAGCGGCTAAAATCGGATATAAGGTTTCGTTAATCAAACTACTTTTGCCGCTGCCGCTGACACCGGTAACGCAGATAAACTTGCCCAGCGGAAATTCGACACTTACATTTTTAAGATTATGTCCCGTACAGCCCTTCAATGTAATTTTTTTACCGTTTCCCTTGCGTCGTTTTTCAGGAATTCGAATCGCCTTACGTCCCGTGATATAATCCGCAGTCATGGTATCAAAGCCCAGCATTTCTGCAGGCGTTGCGGCAGCAATCACACGGCCACCATGCACACCCGCACCTGGACCGATATCAATGACGTAATCACTTTCAACAATCATGTCCTTATCATGCTCCACCACCAGGACACTGTTGCCAACATCTCTTAAATTTTTTAGAGCGGCGATGAGGCGCACATTATCCCGCTGATGCAGACCAATACTAGGCTCATCCAGAATATAGAGCACACCCACCAGTTGTGAGCCAATCTGCGTGGCGAGCCGAATACGTTGCGCTTCTCCTCCACTCAGCGTGCGGGAGGAGCGATTGAGTGTGACATAATCCAAGCCAACCTCCATGAGAAAACCAATACGAGAGCGAATTTCTTTCAACACTTCCTGCCCGATGATGTTCTGATTTTTTGTCAGGCGCTTTTCTATATCTTTAAAGAAACTCTGTAAGACAGAGATGTCCATTTGGGCAATCTCAGCAATGTTTTTTTCGGCAATCTTATAGTACAATGCCTCCTTCTTCAGACGTGCGCCATTGCAGGAGGGACAGTCCTTTTTCTCTGTAAAACCCTGGGCCCATTTCAGCATGCCTGCCGTGGGATCATCTTCCGCCTGCCGCGTGATAAAAGTGGCGATGCCTTCAAAAGCGGTATTGTAACTACCAGCGTCGGTGCTGACTTTAAAAAGTTCATCACTGCCATACAGCAATACATTGACAGCTTCTTCGGGAATGTCACGAAACGGCGTGGTCAAATCAAAACCATAACTTTGTCCGATGGCTTCTATCTGCCGGAAAATCCATCCCCCTGCCCCTTTCTGAACGCCAATGGGCGAGATGGCTCCTTTGGCGATGGACAATTCAGGATCACTGACTATTTTAGAAATATCAATCTCCGACACTTCACCAAGTCCGTTGCATTGAGGACAGGCACCATACGGAGAGTTGAAGGAAAACAAATTAGGAGCCGGTTCATCATAGCTGATACCGGTGGTTGGGCACATTAGGAAACGGCTGAAGAAACGTACTTTGCCGAAACCATATGCCTGTGTTTTCTTTTTGGCTTTTGGATTTTCTTCCTCGTGCAGACTGACCATCATCGTTCCCTTGCCATGTTTCATGGCCACCTGAAGGCTCTGGTAGAGGCGGCTTCTGATGTCAGTGCTCACTTCCAGACGGTCAATCACCATCTCAATGTCGTGAATCTTATAACGGTCCACCTGCATTTTCGGTAAAATATCCTGCACGGTGCCATCGATTCGGACTTTATTAAACCCTTTCTTTCTGATATCTTCGAACAATTCTCGGTAATGGCCTTTACGACCTTTCACAACCGGAGCAAGTACATTAATTTTCTTGTTTTCGTAGTCGGCCAGGATCAGGTCCACAATCTGATCATCACTGTAGCGGACCATTTTCTCACCGGTATTATAGCTATAGGCCTCCCCTGCCCTTGCAAAAAGCAGACGCAGGAAATCGTATATTTCAGTGATGGTTCCAACCGTAGAACGGGGATTTTTATTGACTGTTTTTTGTTCAATGGCGATAACGGGACTGAGGCCGGAGATTTTATCCACATCCGGACGTTCCAAATTGCCCAGAAAAGACCGAGCATAGGAAGAAAAGCTCTCGATATAACGGCGTTGACCCTCTGCATAAATAGTATCAAAAGCGAGGGAGGACTTTCCGCTGCCGCTCAGACCGGTCATAACAACCAGTTTATTGCGAGGAATTGAAATCGAAATATCTTTTAAGTTGTGGGATCGTGCGCCAATAACTTCAATATTCTCATCCTCAACAAATTCTTTTTTCATAGGTCTACAGCGCTTCCGTTTTTTCTGCCGGACACTAAAGGTACAGCCTACAAGTGTGGACAACAAAAATATTTGCAATCCTTAACGCAGAGATTTTAGGTTTAAAAAATATCCTGAGCTTTTTTAGAAATTCCTTTACTAAATCGGTTTAAATCAGTATGTTTAGACATTAATCCTTTACGCATGAAAAAGAAATTTTTTAGTCTTCCACGGTATGTAAAAATTGTTGTTTTACTCCTTTTTTCGGAATTAATTAGCCTTCCCTTACAGGCTAATCCGGGGGACACCACCGTGGTTACGGTCTGGAACCTCCGTAAATTAACCCAATATGGAAATTATGACACTATAGCGACTTTCCCAACGGGGAAACGTTATCGCAAAATCCGCATGCATTATATTTTAGGACGTTATGCCTGTCCTGGAAATCCCCAATACTGCGGTTCTTGGGATTATACCACGCAAATTTTTGCCCGTCCAGCGAACAACGACAGTGTTGAAATTGCGAGGGTGATCACCCCCTACGCTACGGACTGGCAGAGTCAAAATAAAAAACACGATTACATTGAAGAAGTGACGGATTACGCCAGTGTGCTGCAAGGGATAACCGCTATGCGATTTCATTACAGTGGTTATTCATGGGGATTCACGATTACGCTGAAGATCGAATTTATTGAAGGTGTGCCGCCGATGGATGCATTGAAGGTCAAAAATGTATACAATGGCTACTTCCCTTTCGGAAATGCAAGCAATTCGATTGAAAACTACCTTGTTCCTAAAACGTTTAGCTACACAACGACCGGTCCTGTTTACCTCAAAAACACCATCAGTGGGCATGGCAGTGATAATACGGGCTGCAGTGAGTTTTGTAATAAATTCTACCAGGTGAAGATTAACGGAAATATGATTGCGCAGCGTCAAATCTGGCGGAACGATTGTGGCATTAATGATGTTTATCCACAAACCGGCACCTGGATTTATAACCGAGGAGGCTGGTGTCCCGGTGCCATCGTTTGGCCAACGTATCACAACTTGAGCAGCGTTACAAGTCCCAATAGTACTTTTAGTCTCAATATTGACATGCAGAGTTATATTGGCGGTGGCTCCCTAGGTGGTTACAATTACGAATCACAGCTAATTTCATACAGTGCGCCGAATCACAGCCGCGACGTCTCTTTGGAGGACATTCTAGCACCGACCAAAGATGCCAATTACGTCCGTCACAATCCGCGTTGTACTAACCCTATTGTCCGCATTCGCAACACAGGGACCAGCACAGTGACAGCCGTACAATTTAATTATCAAGTAAACAACGGTCCGATAACCTCTTACACCTGGACTGGTGCTCTTTCATATCTTGACACCACCAGTGTTATTTTCCCTCCCAATGGTACCATGTTCTCAGGCAGTGTGACAGCGGCCTTCCATGTTTCGATAACAGCGGTCAATAACCAGGCAAATGACGAGAATCTTTTCAATAATGCCTACCACTCCACTTTTGATCCTGTTTTAATTGCACCAGAAACTTTTGTTGTCAAATACCTAACTAATCAGGCAGCAGGTGAAAATGAATGGACTATTTATGATGAAAATGATGTGGCTATATTTACGAGTCAGGCTTATAATAATGCTACCCTCTATAAAGACACAATGACGGCCTTATTCCCAGGCTGCTACCGTCTCACCATTACTGATTACGGGTGCAACGGACTTGCTTGGTGGGCTGCGACTGCTCAGGGAACTGGGAGTTTGCGCATAGAAAAATTAAATGGTAATAGTTTATTTGTATTTCCAACAGATTTTGGCTGTGAATACACGAAATACTTTGTTGTGCTTGCACCACCGCCTCCACCGGTGGACACGACTCCAGTGCCAGAAAGTGCAAGTGAAGTTAACAGCATCGAGGTTTTCCCAAGTCCCGCCGCTGGCATGGCCTATTTGAAACTTGACCTTGGCCATCCGCAAAACATTAGCTACCGCATTACGGATCTCAATGGGCGTGTTGTTTACAACAAATCTTTGAAAAACGTGGATTCGATGTATGAAAAGATGGACATCAGTCAGTTCCAAGACGGTCTGTATTTCGTTCAAATTAGTTTGCAAGATCAAACCAGCATCACAAAGAAATTGGTAATCACCAAGTAATTTCTTAATTTTAAAAGAGGTGGCGAATCAAACGTCACCTCTTTTTTTTACCCTTTTTGCTGCAGTGGCGGCACCAATTTTGAGCAAATCAGACCTTATTGTGAATCTCAGATCATTCTTAATAGTTCTCTCACTTTTTAGTTCCCTCGGCTTAGACAGTCAAAACCACGTCATAAGTGGAAGTGTGAAAGATTCTCAGAATGGGGAAACCGTCGTGGGGGCCATTGTGCAGCTGAAAAGCACTCCCCGCAATACCTTCAGTAATCCTTATGGATTTTATTCACTGACGGCAGCCGCAGGCACCTACACGCTGATAATTAGTTACAGCGGCTACAGAAACTTTGAAAAAGTACTTCGCTTGGACCGGGATATCCAACTCAATGTCTCCCTTTCCCCCTCTGAATTGGAGCTAGAAGAAGTGGAAGTTTCTGCCACGGCAACTGATAAAAATGTAAAAAGCACCCAAATGGGCGTGGTGCAATTGGACATGGCGGAGATTAAAAAAATACCCGCTTTTATGGGAGAAGTGGATATTCTGAAAACCATACAACTACTGCCAGGAGTAAAAAATGCAGGTGATGGAAATACAGGTTTCTATGTGCGCGGTGGTGGACCGGATCAGAATTTGATTTTATTGGATGAGGCTAATATCTATAATGCTTCCCACCTACTTGGATTTTTCTCGGTTTTTAACGGCGATGCTATAAAAAATGTCAACCTCTACAAGGGCAATATGCCAGCACAATATGGAGGGCGTTTGTCGTCCGTGCTCGACATCAGCATGAAGGATGGCAATAACCAAAACATCGAAGTCGATGGCGGCGTAGGCGTGATTGCTTCACGATTGACCTTGCAGGGACCTTTGATAAAGGGAAAAAGTTCATTCATTGTGAGCGCGCGACGCACCTACGTTGATGCAGTTGCCAAACGGTGGATAGATAAGTCAGATTTTAAGGGAACCTCTTATTTTTTCTATGATTTAAATGGCAAAATCAATTATACCGTGAATGATAAAAATCGACTCTTTTTAAGTGGGTACTTTGGAAGAGATCGTTTTGTGTACAATGATGTAGAAGGTGATTTTAATACAAAGATTCCTTGGGGCAACGCCTCAGCCTGCCTCCGATGGAATCATGTTTACACCCCAAAACTCTTCAGCAATGTCTCAGCTATTTTTACCAATTATGATTTTAGTTTTGGTGCAGCGCAACAGGACTTCGAACTGGTAATTAAATCAGGCATTACGGATTACAGTTTAAAGTATGATTTGAGTTATTTTCCAAGTACACGGCATACTATAAAAACCGGTGTGCAGTATATCTTCCATACTTTTGTCCCTACCAGTGTCAGCGCAAAACAAGGCAGCACAGTCTTTGACCTTGGAAAGAAAATTAAACTGTATTCACACGACGCCGCAATTTATTTTAGTGATGACTGGGATGTATCTCCAAACCTTCGCGTAAATATGGGACTGCGCTTCGGTAACTTTACACAAATCGGTCCCTTTAACCGATATCTCAAAGATGCTGCAGGAAAGATCATTGATACCGTTTCATATGGCACCAATGAAGTGGTAGCGAATTATAATGGATTGGAACCCCGGCTGAGTCTCCGTTACAGTCTCACTAAAAACACCTCTTTAAAAGCCAGCTACAGCAGAAACTTTCAATACATTCATCTAGCGTCCATTTCTAGCGTCAGTCTGCCTACCGACGTCTGGATGCCTTGTACAGAGCTTATTCGTCCTCAAGAGTCTAACCAATATGCGGCTGGCATTTTTCGAAACTTTAAAGAAAACCAGTGGGAAGCCAGTGTCGAAGGATATTATAAGACCATGACAAATCAGATTGAATACAAAGAAGGTGCCCAACCAGCGGATAATGTATATGATAATCCTGATAATGCTTTTACTTTTGGCAAAGGATGGGCGTATGGCGCGGAATTCTTTTTGAAGAAAAGCAAGGGACGATTTACAGGCTGGCTGGGCTATACCTTGAGCTGGACTTGGCGTCAGTTTGCAGAAATTAATTACGGTCAAAAATTTCTTGCAAAATATGACCGTCGTCACGATATCAGTCTGGTGCTGACCTATGACCATTCAAGAGTCTGGAATTTTGGGATGGTCTTTGTTTATGGCTCTGGCAACCGCGGGACCCTGCCTAATGGCTTCTTTTTGTATGAAGGAAGTCTGAGTAATGACTACGGTCTGAGAAACAGTTATCAGTTTATCCCCTACCACCGCTTAGATTTGAATGTGACTTTTACTCCCGACCATCAAAAACATCTACAGCGTAAATTGGAACGCTTACAAAAACAACTAACCGAAGAAGGCAAATCTATTGAAGGCGTGACCGTGGGCAAGGCTCTCTTCAAGAAATTTCACAACAGTTATACACTCAGTGTCTTTAATTGTTATAATCGCTACAATCCTTACTTTATTTACCTGACTCGCCAGGGTGATTTTACCAATGGCACCCTAAAAGTAGGTGCTCGTCAGGTCTCCCTCTTTCCCATTATACCAAGCTTTACCTGGAATTTTCATTTTTAAGATGCGACCATTTAATAAACTACTATATCTTCTTTCTCTGCTTCTCGTAGTCAGTGCTTGCAGAAAAGATGTCATCCTAGATTTGCCCGATTACCAGCAAAAAGTGGTGGTAGAGGGCAGTATCGAGACAGGAGGCGGCGCCATTGTGTTTTTAAGTTACTCTGTGCCCTACTTCAGTGATTTTGATTATACCAAACCGCAGACGGCCTTCATAAAAGGAGCTAAAGTGGAACTGAGTGATGGCATAAGAACAGAAACCCTCAGGGAAATCGATCCCTCTAGCGGTTACCTCTATGCTGGTTTTCAAATTCTCGGAGAAGAAAATAAGACCTATACCCTCCGAGTGACCGTTAATGGCAAAACCTTTGAAACCAGCAGTACCATTCTGAAGCCAGCAGGTCTCGATTCCGCTTACTTTTCTAAAGCGAGCGACAAAGACAGTTTGGGCTACATCGGACAGCGCTTAACGGAACCTGCAGGCAGTGGTGATGCCTATCGCTGGTTTGCCAAGCGCCTTGGACGGGATCTTTTTTATGCCGCACCCTATAACTCTGTTTTTGATGATAAATTTATTGATGGAAAATCCTTTGAATTTTTCTATGACCGCGGTCCCCAGCCCAATCAGGTTCAGCAATTCCGCGATGATCCCGAACGCGGGTATTATAAGCTTGGGGACACCGTGGTGGTTAAATTATGTAAGATTGGCAGAAAAGAA
Organism: Sphingobacterium thalpophilum; assembly: GCA_943325195.2. GTDB lineage: Bacteria > Bacteroidota > Bacteroidia > B-17B0 > Aurantibacillaceae > Aurantibacillus. The sequence continues at coordinate 20,983 of CALPON020000035.1, forward strand.
AATGATTTCTGGCTGACCTATTATCAAAACAAGTCCAGTAATAGTAATCCCTTCAGTGCGCCGTCCAATATCAAAAGTATGTTTGAAAATTATCAGGACTGTTTTGGCGCCTTTGTCGCCTATTCACCCTCTTTTGACACGATTATCCTCAGAAAGTAACATGACTATTATCGAGAAATATAATGAACACAATGCTTTTGGGCGACTGCTGGACATGCACTTTAGGGTTCTTTCACCAGGCGTAACGGAATACCATCTGAAAGTAAAGGCAGAACATCTGGCTACACCGCATGCTGCACATGGGGGGCTAATTGGCGCACTCACAGATGCCTCATTGGGAACTGCTGCGCTGAGCGCTGTCGCATCTAATCAGCAGGTAGTTAGTACCATTGAATACAAACTCAACTTCCTCTCTCCTGCGTTTGAGGGCGATGAACTTGTCGCCATTGGAAAGGTGGAGTCACAAGGCAAAAGAATTCTGGTCGTGACCTGTGACGTCCTTTGTCAAAATAGGGACAATAAATTAATTGCAAAAGCGATGGGGACCTTTAATGCCTATGATGCTGCCAAAGCAGGACTTTAATTCTGTCAGATTATCGTAAACCCCTCACTTAACCCCACCCATTAATTTTTTTATAGCGGGTGAAAAAACAATAATCAGCACACCAATAATTAAACTATAAAGGCCAAGCTGACCGTATCCTTTGGTATACACCATCAGTTTTTCGTAGTTACTTGCACCCGTCCCGGCTTCAGCAATGCCGGCCCCAAGGAGACCAGCAAAATACTGGCCATAAGCGCTGGCCAAAAACCACATGCCCATGACCACCGCCTGCAGTTTCACCGGAGAAAGTTTTGTCATCACAGACATGCCGATTGGCGAGAGGCAGAGCTCCCCTGCTGTGATAATGAACCAGCCGTAAGTAAAAAATCCCAGCGATGTGACGCCTTGAAGGTTGGCCATAAGGCGGGTTTGATAGAAAATAAAAAAGCCAGCTGCTAAAAAAATAAAAGCCAGACCGAATTTCACAATGGTATTAGGTTCCAATTTTCTTTTATTCATAAATAACCAGAGCATCCCCAGAGGTGCAGCAAATACAATAACGAAAAACGAGTTCGC
>CALPON020000036.1 GCA_943325195.2 Sphingobacterium thalpophilum
GACCAACACGAGGTACCGCGACTATCTGGATCGCTTTCGTTATTACAATGATGCAGCAGGCGTAAATTACACGCTGCGGCTACGAATTCCATTTCAATTAAAATCGAAAAAAACATCTTATGAAAACACACCAACTGAAAAAACAGAAAACTAAAAACGTGGGCGTTATCTTTTTAATGACGCTTGTTCTCCTCTCTTCCAGCTGTAAAAAGGATCCAACGCCAGAAGTTCCCGGAAATGAGGAGGAACTAATTACTACTTTTAAATTGCAATTAACAGATTCTGCAACTGGTCAAACTACCTCTTACTTTTTTAAGGATCCCGATGGTGACGGGGGTACTGCGCCATTTTATGGTCCTGCCGCCGGAGGACAAACAGACTCGGTTATCCAACTCCTTGCCAATAAAGTTTATCTGGCAGAGGTGGTTTTACTAGACGAAAGTAAAACGCCGGTCAATTCTATTTCAGACGAAGTGCTAAGGGAATCAAAAGACCATCTTTTATTTTATAATCCGCAAACGTCTACAGTCCTAGTGAACCACCCTGACTACAGAATCGAAATGCCGGGTTCTAAGTTACAGATCGGGTATGAAGACAGAGATAACGGAAATCCTGTCAGAGCGCTGGGTTTAAAAACAAAATGGCGGACCAGTTTAACAGGTAGATTTCCGTTAACCATCATCTTGAAGCATCAACCGGACATTAAAGATGGTTCCTACGCGCCCGGTGACTCCGACTTATCAGTGAACTTTACCTACCGGATACAGTAAACTAAAAAAACGCTTAGGGCAAATAAGGTTTTTCATTTTTGGAAAAAGGTAATCGGTGATTTTATTTGGGCCTTCTCACTTTTCTGAAATAGGGTTTGATCACTTCCAGCTCCTGTTTTAAATCTAAAGGAATATCCTCCGTTTTTATAGCAGGAGAAACAATCACGGGCTCTCCCTCCTGCCAGTTAGCAGGGGTTAGCAAGCCATGTTGCGCGTTCAGCTGAAGAGAATCCAACACCCTGAGTAGTTCTGTAAAATTTCGGCCAGTGGAGGCAGGATAGGTCAAAAGCAATTTTACTTTTTTATCTGGACCAATAATCACAACAGACCGCACTGTAAAGACATCGGATGCGTTTGGGTGAACAAAACCAAAGAGCCTGGAAATCTTAAGTGCTTCATCAGCAATAATTGGAAAGAAGACCTCACACTGATAAATTTCTTCTATGTCGCGAATCCATTCGATGTGGGACGCTACAGAATCCACACTCAGTGCCAGGACCCGAAACTGCCGTCGGTCAAATTCTTTTCTAAGACAAGCTACTTCGCCTAATTCGGTGGTGCAGACTGGCGTGAAATCAGCAGGGTGTGAAAAAAAGACACACCATTGTCCGGACAGCCAAGCATGAAAATCTAAATCTCCGCGACTCGTCTTGGCATTAAAATCGGGAACCACATCTCCTAACAATAGACTCATGTCACTACAGTTTAATCGGAGTCAATTTACTACTTTTATAAAAACGGAAGCAGACAAACCTCATGAAAATACATGCCTTGAGACTTTTACCCGGAGCGGACCTTAAAGTCGAAATTCAGAACTATCTAAAAAAAGAAAATATTGAAGCGGCAGCCCTGCTATCGGCAGTTGGCAGCCTCCGCCAGACAAGAATTCGGCTGGCTGGCGCAAAAGATTATTTTGAGGAGAATGGATCAAAAGAAATTCTAAGTCTGTGTGGAACCCTTTCAATTCATGGCTCTCACCTTCACATTGCCCTGAGTAATAATCAAGGCCAGTGTATTGGCGGTCATTTGACGGATGGCTGTCTAATTAATACCACGGCGGAACTCGTCATTGGCGAGATTCCTACTCTCGTTTTTAGAAGGACAGAGGATGCCCGCACGGGCTATGCAGAGCTTCAGGTAGAGGAAAAGAGTCACTGAACAGCTTTTATTGAAAATTAGCGTTTTTTACTGAACAAATTGTGAGACTGTTGGTTTTAATGGATATGTTACATAGCATCACGACCACACAAAAATTAAACTGCGATTTAGCCACGGCCTGGGACTTTTTAAGTTCACCCATGAATCTTCAAAAAATAACCCCGGCTTATATGGGCTTTCAAATCTTAAGTGATCCCAAACAGCTGAAAGAGATGTATTCAGGTCAAATTATTGAATACCATGTCAGTCCTGTGGCCGGCATTAAAATGCATTGGGTCACAGAGATTACGCATGTAGAAAAAGGAGTGTATTTTGTCGACGAACAGCGTTTTGGTCCCTACTCCTTCTGGCATCACAAGCACTGGTTAACGGCCGTGGAAGGTGGAGTGGAGATGCATGACATTGTGCACTATAAATTACCCTTTGGTCCTTTAGGACGACTGATGAATTCACTGGTAGTGGCCAGACAACTCAATAGTATTTTTGAATTCAGAAAAAAAACCTTGGATGAACTGTTTAATCGCTAACCAATTTAAGATTTCTTGAATTATGTCAATTTTTAGCCGGCAAATGATTGAGGACATGGAGAAGCGGTACCGTGCCAACTTTATAAATAGTATTACAGGTTTTAAGAGTGTCTGCCTCGTCGGCACCGCGGACAAAGAAGGGCGAGAGAACCTTGCCATTTTCAGTTCCGCTATCCACTTGGGTTCTTCTCCTCCACTTATTGGTTTAATTGTACGGCCCGACTCCGTGGAACGGCACACCCTTTCTAATATTGAAGACACCGGCTTTTATACACTTAACCACATTAACCCTACCTTTTATAAGGAAGCCCATCAAACATCTGCCCGCTATGCAAGAGAAGTGTCTGAATTTGAAGCCTGTGGTTTAGATCCGGAATACCAAGCTAATTTTCATGCGCCATTTGTAAAAAACAGTCTCCTTAAAATGGCCCTGGAATTACGTGAAAAAAAAGAACTGAGCATTAATGGTACCATCCTCCTCATCGGGGAGGTGGTTTCCGTATCGATAAATAAAACCGCCATCTCAGAGGATGGATATGCTGATTTGGAAACACTTGGCAGCGTTACCTGTTCGGGTCTGGATACCTATCACAGCACGAGGAAACTCGCCCGCTTAAGTTATGCTAAGCCAGGCACCAAGCCTGCTATCCTTTAGTAAGGTTCGGCATCGCCCGATAGTTCTGTTAATTTATTATTACTTTATGTTAAGGCACTATTTTATCATTCTTTGCTGAATGTTAGAATGTTTGTTTCTCTTGTAAAACGAGGCTTCTGTTTTAAACATTTCTTTTTATTGCGGTCACGATGCGGTGCAGACACCGAAATAAATTTGTGTCACCAACTAAAAAAAAATGAAACAACAACTTACACAACTTATTTTGGGCCTGAGTTTTTCAGGCTCCCTGCTGGCACAGGTCTCCGTGACCGGTCCAAGCAGTTCACAAAGCCCTTACCTGCAGCCAATTGCAGCGGGAAGCACTCTCACTTCCATTATGACTGCTGGTGATGCAGTAAATGGTTATACGATGGCCGGCTTGCCTGATGGTCTGGGCGCTTTTGACAATGGCGACGGCACCTTCACCGTGTTGATGAACCATGAAATGGGCAACACCGTCGGAGCAGTCCATGCACATGGCTCACAGGGTGCTTTTGTCTCTAAATGGGTCTTCAATAAATCTACCCTCGCCGTGGTCTCTGGTGCAGATTTAACACAGACGGTGAACTTATGGACTGGCTCCACTTACACCGCTTATAATGCAGGAAATACCTCCACCCTTGCAGCGATGACGCGTTTCTGTTCAGCAGATTTGGCTCCGATCTCGGCTTACTATAATTCGCAAACTGGAAAAGGAACGCAGGCGCGCATCTTTATGAATGGAGAGGAAACTGGGTCTGAAGGCCGCGCATTTGCGCATGTTGCCACCGGCACGTCAGCTGGTAACTCTTATGAACTTCCTTTTTTAGGCAAAGCATCATGGGAAAATTACGTAACAAGTCCTTTTCAACAAGACAAAACAATCACAATTGGCATGGATGATGCGACTCCAGGTCAGGTGTATGTTTATATAGGTACCAAACAAACTAGCGGATCAGAGATTGTTAAAGCGGGTCTATCCGGTGGGAAGCTTTATGGTGTGGCTGTTGTAGGCCTTTTAAATGAAGGCAGCGGAGTTCCTGCCGCCAACTCACTTTTTAACCTGATTGATCTGGGTAATGTATCCGCCTTATCGGGTGCAACTCTTAACGCAAACAGTAATAATGTTGGAGTAACCAACTTCCTTCGCCCGGAAGATGGCGCATGGGATCCATCTAGCCCACGCGACTTTTATTTTGTAACAACAAATTCCTTCACTGCTCCAAGTCGCTTATGGCGCCTGCGGTTTAATGACATCCTGAATCCAGAACTGGGAGGAACAATTACTGCCGTGTTGAATGGAACCGAAGGACACAAGATGTTTGATAACCTCGGCATCAATAAATATGGTCAGATCATGCTTCAAGAAGATGTAGGCGGTAATATTCATAATGGAAAAATTTGGCAGTATAATGTCAAATCCGCTTCCTTGAGCTTATTTGCACAGCACGACACCACCCGTTTCATTACTGGTGCACCTAACTTTTTAACCATTGACGAAGAATCATCCGGCGTGATCGATATGCAGGAAATTCTGGGTCCTGGCAAGTGGATGATTTGTGATCAGGCGCACTATGCGAATGCGAACACTGCGTTAGTAGAGGGAGGACAGCTTTTAATTTTACACAATGCTTCTTCCGCTCTGGCAAATCCTGAAATTAATGTGCAAGGCAATGCCGTAAATATTGCTCTGGGCAGCACGGTTACCGCTCTCGCGAACAATACTAATTTTGGTTCGCTTAATCTGTCAACTCAGCAAGTAAAGACCTTTTTGATACAAAACGCTGGCCCAGGTGTTCTTTCTGTTTCGGGCGTTAGTATTGGTGGTCTGAATGCTGGTGATTTTGCACTCCTCAGCCCCCCTGTTTTCCCATTCACCGTTGCTGTCAATGGAACCTTAACAATCTATGTTCGCTTTATCCCTGCTACCAATGGTCAACGCGATGGCAATGTGACCATTTTCAGTGATGATTTTGATGAAGAGAAGTATACGTTTTCTATCAGCGGAACTGGTGTAAGTCCTGAGATTAACCTGAAGGGGAATGCTACAAACATCGCAGATGGTTCATCTACGTATTTACTGAGCAATAACACCGACTTTGGCTCAACTCTTCTCAACATCCCGATGCTGCGTACTTATGAAATTCAAAATACAGGTACTGGCACACTGATGATTAACTCCATGAGCATCAATGGAAATAACTCCAGCGAGTTCAGCTTTGCAAACAATAACAACCTCCCCGTATCTGTTTTACCAGGAAGCACTTATTCTTTTGGTGTTCAGTTTCTGCCACAAAGTGCTGGTACCAAAACAGCAGGCATCAGCCTCTCTAATAATGATGCGGATGAAAGCAATTATAGTTTCCTTATTTCAGCGAAAGGTCTTATGGATGTCGGTCTGCAATCCATTGCTGGACTGAAGCAGGATTTTTCTGTTTTCCCTAATCCATCAGCTGAATACACCAACCTAGAAGTAAAATCTGAAACAAACAGTCCTGCTCAGATAACAGTTGTGGCTGTAGACGGAAAAGTAGTAATGGAAGAATCTACACAACTGAACGAAGGTTCTACAACTATTAAATTAAGCACTGCCTCTTTTGCAAATGGTATTTATTTTATCCAAATCAAAACGGTAGATACAACGCTTCAATCGAAAGTGATCGTCAACCATTAATTCATTCTTCTTCTCAATCAAAGGGGCCTGATTCGCAGGCCCCTTTTTATATTAAATGCATGCACAAACCGCTACTAACTGCTTTTTTGATAGGTCTGCTTGCTTTGACAATAGCGGCATTCCAAACAAACAAAACAAATCAGAGCTACTCCCAAACTTACTCAGAGAAATTGAGTAAATTAGAAAAACATTGCTCAGAGGTATCTTCCTCCATTGCCAAGCAACTCACTCAGGAAAAAAATAACTCCCTGATTCACATAATTCACCAACTTAGAAACGAACTAAAGGCTCTGGATTTCTGGCTACGTTATCTGGATCCGCTGGCCTATAAAAAAATAAACGGTCCCCTACCCGTTGAATGGGAAACCGAAGCCTTCGAAAAATACGAAAAACCCTATCGTCGGGAAGGTGCCGGCCTAACGCTTGCTGAACTTTATCTGACTGAACCGGGCTTTTCAGGTGACTCCGTGCGCAACTTGCTAGTTTCCGCGCAACACGCGCTCAATTACTTTCAACGAGATTCTGTCCTAGAAGTCCTTAATAAGCCGGAACACTTCTTTTATTGTAACCGCCTCTTTCTATTAAACCTTGCCGCAATTTACACCACCGGTTTTGAATGCCCGGACAAGGACCGTATCATTCCGGAATTACGCCAAATGCTCAATGCAGTAGATCTTATTTATAATTCTTTCGAAGCCAGTTTTGAGGACAAGAAACTATCCTCCACCTACCATGCACTCTTTACAGAAATGCGTCAATTTATTAACGAGCAGCCTGAACAGTCAGAAAAATTTGATCACTTTACCTTTGTCAGCAACTATGTCAATCCGCTCTTTACTCTGAATCAGGAACACATCAGAAATTATAAAATCAAAAGCAGAAGTTTGGTGGACTATAGTCTGAATGACCAGAGTCTTTCTATCTTCTCTAAGGACTTATACCTTGCACAAAACACAAAGGGCATTTTCGCCAGGATTAGCGACCCCCTGATTCAGGAGCAGATACGTGCTTTGGGCAAGAAATTATTTTATGACCCGCTGCTTTCTGGCAACAACCAACGTTCCTGTGCCTCTTGTCATAAACCCGAAAATTTCTTTACCGATACTACTTGTCAACAGAATTTGCAGTTCGATGGCATCACTCGTCTGCCGAGGAACACCGCCACCCTACTAAATGCCTCTAATCAGCACCTATTGATGGTAGATGGCAAACACGCCACACTGCAGGAACAAGCTGTTGCCGTTATTACTAATTCTTTAGAAATGCATTGTCAGGAAAAAGACCTTCTTAAAAAAATAATGAGTTGCAAGGAATACAAAAAAGCCTTTAATGACTTGCTTCCCTATACACCAGCGGAGAACGCCATTACGATACGGCACATTGCCTCAGCCTTGACCATGTATTACGGAAGTTTTAGTTACTATCCCGCCGATTTTGATTTACAAATAACCCGACAAAAGAAAAACGAGGAGGCGGTTGCCAATGGCTACAACCTTTTTATGAGTAAAGCCCAGTGTGGTACCTGTCACTTTCCGCCCCAATTCAACGGGGTAAAGCCACCTTATGTCAGTTCAGAATTCGAAGTCATTGGCGTGCCTTCTTCTACCTTGTTTACGAAAGTTAACGCCGATGAAGGCCGGTATGGGCAAAATCCGGCTCCGGAAACGCGACATGCTTTCCGCACCTCGGGTTTAAAAAACATTGCCAGAACCTCACCCTATATGCACAACGGCATTTTCAAAACACTGGAAGAGGTGGTTGATTTTTATGATGCGGGAGGTGGCGCTGGACGTGGTTTGCAGATTCCAAATCAAACCTTATCTGCTGACAGTCTGCACCTAAGTCCTAAAGAAAAAAAAGAGCTCATTTCATTTATGAACGCTTTAACGGAAGTGATTCCTCCTGTTACTGCCCCCGCATCCTTGCCGCTTTCGAAAAACAAATCCCTAAATACCCGTAAGACCGGCGGCAACTACTAAAGAAGATGATGAAAAAACTTATTGCTCTCTTGATCCCCTGCCTGCTGGTGACCTGCGCGGTATCCAAAAAAAATTATGAATTACCTAAAGCCATGTTGCCACATGTGCGTATCGAGGTTGCCGAACGCTGCGACCGAGGCCAGCGTCTCTATAACATCAACTGCAGTGGCTGCCACAATGTGTCAAAAGGCAGAAAAACAATCATACCAGACTTTGATCAGCAACAACTTCAGGGCTATACCATCCGTGTCGCTAATAAGCGCCATGAATCCAGTATGCCAGACTCACTTGTTTCTGAAGAAGAATTAGTTTTAATTTCGACTTTTCTGATGTATAAAAAGCCAAGTGGTTTTCCGTGTATGACTAATAAATAACCAGTTCTTTCAACCATTTATTCGCGCTCTCGCGGTTACCAAAAAATGCAATGGGTTTATTCTTGCCCTTCAACAGCATGTACAGCAAGACCATCAAGCGCTGATGAAGACTGTGCAAAACGTAAGCTTTTGCTTTTGTATAATTAAGAGCACGATTACTGCTAAGCACTTTTAATCCCGCCATGTTAATTCGGGAGTCTTTAGAGAAATTAATTACTACAAAACTTTTTTTACGGTGACTGAGCTCATCCACCCGCGCAATAATTTCACTAACCGCCGTTTCACCAAAAAAACCGTTCATGACATTGATCTCAATCAGATTTTTAGATATGGCGATCTCACAGAGACTGTTTACCTGGTAGCGAGAAGGAGGATATACGCTCATAATAGTATACAAGCAAAGATAGGACCTGCCACATGTAAAAGAGGATACTAGTCAGCAATATAGGGTTTTCCTGCCTTAGACAATGATTTGTAGTCCGTCAAAAGCCAGCTCCACATTTTGGGGTAGCAAACGGCTCACTGCCGCGTGCGTGCCCAGTTGATGAGAAATATGCGTGAAGTAGGCCTTTTGCGGTGCCAGCTCCCTTACCAGTGCCAACGCTTCCTCAAACGTAAAATGAGAAATATGTGGTTCATGCCTCAAGGTATTCAATACCAGTACCTGCAAACCTCTCAGTTTTTTCTTTTCTGTCTCCGAAATAAAATTGGCATCCGTCACATAGGCAAAGTCCCCAAAACGGTAGGCTTTAACCGGTAATTTATAATGCATCACGTTTACGGGTTCAATGATCAGATCGCCAATATTAAAGACCGAATCGTCCACTTCATATAAGTCAATCTCGGGTATGCCCGGATATTTTTCCTCTGCAAAAATATAGGCAAATTCTCGGTGCAAGGCTTCTTTCACGCGACTTGTGGCGTACACAGGCATGCGCATTTTGTTCAGAAAATTAAAGGCCTTTACTTCATCCAGACCCGCAATATGATCTTTGTGCTCATGCGTAAATAGCACAGCGTCGAGACGCTTGGTCTTTGCGCGCAGTAACTGCTGACGAAAATCAGGCCCACTGTCGATACAAATTCTGGTGATGGCAGATTCAACGAGAATAGAAGAACGCAGCCGATTATCACGGCTATCGGCACTTGTGCACACTTCACAGCGGCAGGCAATCAATGGTACACCTTGTGATGTGCCCGTCCCCAAAAAGGTTATTTTTAAACTCACTTCTCGCTTTTTATTACTCTGCTACAGGAATATCTAATAACCTATCTTCATTAGTACGCAAACGGCACTTTAACCCCCCCGTCACTCGACCTGGTAAACCGAAATCGTAACCATAGCCATACAAATAGTAAACGCCTTTATAAAGATTAAAACTAAAAGCTCCGGCTGCATCTGCAGTTATTTTGTCGTCGTAACTGAGCGTGTCCGTTCCTGGAAATTCTTCGGCATTGTATTTAATGAAAACCCGGCTGAAGGGAATAATTTTTTCATGATGTTTCACTTGCCCATGAATTCTGGATTTGCCGCCTGCCTCATTTTTTTTACAAAATGTAAAAAGGACAAAGGCAGACAGGACAACTAGTGAAAAACGAATAGGACTCATTCTTAATTCGGATCTTTAAACTGGGGATTATTAATGAATTCATAATCTGACAGGGTATTCAGGAAACTCAAGATATCTCGCTTCTCCTGATCATTCAGTTGAAGGCCATTCGTCAACAATGGATCTAAATTTACTTTGTTCACAATACCGGATGTATAGTGATCTAGACATTCCTCCAATGTATTAAAACGTCCATCATGCATATAGGGCTGGGTCTTTGCAATGTTCCTTAAGCTAGGTGTTTTAAAGCAATACAGGTACTCCGGCTCATCCGGCTTTAATGCCCCTCTACCACCATCTTTAAAAACAGGATCGATGGCTAAACCGTTGTTGCGGAACTTAAAATCACTGAACAAGGGTTCAACATGACAGCTCGCGCATTTAGCTTTAAACTGTGTATAGCCATTTTGCTCAGAGGCGCTGAATTGGGTTTCTGCCCTTTGTACCCGATCGTATTTGCTATTGGAAGAAACCAACAGACCCAGAAACTGTGCCATCGACTTCATCAGGCGTTCTGTGGTCATCAAGGAATCGCCATAGGCCGCCTTGACCAACTTCTGATACTTCAAATCGGTCTGCAATTTAGCAAGCACCGAATTCAGCGTTTCGCCCATCTCAGTCGGATTATTTATTGGCGCCAAAGGCTGAACCTCAATGTGATTAATTGCCCCATCATGCATAAAAGATGGTAACCAGGCCAAGTTAAACAAGGAAGGAGAATTGCGGGTGCCTTCCTGATCGTTGATACCATGACTGAGGCGGTGGTCCGCCTGGGCAAAAGCTACAAAAGGCTGATGACAACTGCCACAGCTGATGGTATTATCCTTGCTCAACTTCCGTTCATAAAACAAGGCACGTCCCAATTCAAACTTTTGTTGCGAAATTGCATTCTTTTCAAAACGGTATACCGGTGAGGGCCAACCTGGCGGAATCTCCTGTTGTAATGGCACAGGGGGAAGCACGGGCAGAATCTCAGGATCTACCCTACAGGCAAAAAGAATCAAGCTACTAATTAAAATCAATGTCTGCTTCATGGATTCTGAACTGCCTTAAACGTAAACATGTCTTTGTAATTTTCTGAAAGTTTCTTTGCACCAGCACCTTCACTCATTTGATAATAAAACGTACTGAGGTCAATTAAGTTTGGACTTTTAAAAATTTCTCCCGCGTCTGCTTTCAAACTAAGCCGCGACAAGCCACCCTGGGTACTTTTTAAGGTACTGCCATTGAAGGAAATGCCGACATTCTGCATCGTCCTGTTCACGCCTTTAAATCCTCCAATATGATACGTATAGGCCTTGTTACCAGCTGAACGTGGCGCACGACCTTCCATTTTCAGAAAAATATAGCCGCTATTCCATGTCCAGAACATGCCTTTTGCAGGATCTAGATCGCCGGACTGCGCGCCACTACAATTCCTCAGGCTATCCACCCCAATCATAAAACTAAGACTGGTGTAGTCACCTATAGGAACATTAGCCACTGTAAAACCTTTAACAGCAGACCCTGAGTGATCTAGCAGGTGATAACTCTCCGGCTCTGCAAAAGAACTTCCATCGCTTTTTACGAAGACCACATTGCTTACATAATAGGCAAACCGCGTCACGTTAACGCTGTCTCCCGCCGCATTGAAATAATATTTTGAATATTGAAGATCTTCAGAACCAAAAGCAGGGGAAACATCCACAGCTACTTTACCTACTTCTTTTGGGACAGGAGTTTCTGAAACAGGAGGAACAGTATCTTTTTTCTGACAAGCCGAAAGGAGCTGAACTAAACAAACGGCAACAGCAATAATAGGCTTCATGCTCTAAAGTTACAAAAAAGAGAAATCAAAGACAAAAGCAGAGCAACCGGCTTTTTTCGGCTCATGCTTTTCTCAAACAAGCTGTTTAAGGCCTGAAAAGCAGGGTGTTAAAAAGAAAAAGCACTAAAAACCCCTGTTTTTTAAAAATTTCTATCTTTGCGCCCTAAACTAAAGCGGTAAAGATGACGTATTTGGATTTTGAAAAGCCTATCCAGGACCTTGCAGAAGAGTTGGAAAAGCTCAAAGATGTTGCCTCTAAAAGCAAAGTTGATCTGGCCGAGAAAATCAAGGAACTGGAAGGTCACATTCACGATAAAACGAAAGAGATTTATTCGAATCTGAACGCCTGGCAACGCGTGCAGGTGAGCCGTCACCCCGAGCGTCCCTACACCCTAGCATACATTGATTACGTGAGTAACAAAACGTTTATGGAGTTGCATGGTGATCGCACCGTTGGTGATGATAAGGCCATGGTTGGCGGCTGGGGCGAAGTGGATGGACAAACCGTTATGTTTATTGGCCAGCAAAAAGGTATTAACACCAAGATGCGTCAGATCCGTCGTTTCGGAATGGCAAATCCCGAGGGTTACCGAAAAGCACTGCGGCTTATGAAAATGGCCGAGAAATTCAATAAGCCAATTGTCACCTTTATAGATACGCCTGGTGCTTATCCCGGACTCGAAGCAGAAGAGCGCGGACAAGGGGAGGCCATTGCTAGGAACCTACTTGAAATGGTGCAGCTTAAAGTGCCTGTCATCTGCATCATCATTGGTGAAGGTGCTAGCGGCGGGGCACTCGGTATTGGTATTGGTGACAAAGTACTCATGCTAGAGAATACTTGGTACTCGGTGATTTCCCCAGAGTCCTGTTCATCCATCCTTTGGCGAAGCTGGAGTTTTAAAGAGAAAGCGGCTGAAGCGCTGAAATTGACCTCACATGATATGAAAGCGAATGGTTTGATTGATGGCATTATTCCTGAGCCAATCGGTGGCGCGCATCGCAATCCTGATTTGACCTTCGAAACAGTGAAAGAAGAAATTCTCATGCACTTGAAAGCACTCAAAAAATTAAAACCGGAAAAACGCATTGAACAACGAATTGAAAAATTCTCAGCAATGGGTGTGGTTCACGACATTAACGAATAATTAATAATTAATAACAAATAATAATGGCAGATACAGGCGACATTAACGTAGGATCGATTATCCGTTTTAACGGCGAACTCGTTCAAATCATGGAATACCAGCACCGTACGCCCGGAAACTTGCGTGCGTTTTACCAGGCAAAAATGCGCAACCTGAAATCAGGTAAGCAAACTGAAAACCGCTTCAGAAGCGGAGAGTCCGTTGAGATTGTGCGGGTGGAATACAAAATGATGCAATACATCTACGCAGAAGGTGAATTCGCTGTGGTCATGGATACTGAAAACTATGAGCAGGTCCACATCCCAATGGTCATGTTTGGCGAAGGTGCCCGCTTCCTGAAAGAAGGCATGGACGTGAAAGTGAGTTTTGAAGGGGATGATGCTCTAATTGCTGAACCACCTACGTTTACAGAAGCGCAAATCACCTACACAGAGCCGGGACTCAAAGGCGATACAGCTACCAACACCTTAAAACCTGCCACCATTGACACAGGGACCGAAATACGGGTACCTCTATTTGTAAATGAAGGCGACTGGGTGAGAATTGATACGCGCACTGGCGATTACGTGGAACGTGTGAAAAAATAAGTATTCTCTTTTTTTAATGAAAAGCGACGGAAATTTCTGTCGCTTTTTTTATTGGGCGCAGCCTAAATTGCAAGCGAAGTTGACAGCTACGCGCTCTGCCAGTAAGGGCGGCTTCAAATCCGCTATCTTTTCATTTTTAATTTTTTCTTCCTTAAATTTAGACATGTGCTATTACGTTGCGTCTTCGTTCTCAGTGGAAGACATCATTCAATTAGAACATGATTTTGTGCTACAGTGGGCGGAAACAGAAAGCACAGTAAATTATTGCGTCTCTGGTTTTACACATCCCGAGCTTCCGGTCATTACTGCGCAGAGCTTTGGGAAAATGAAATGGGGACTGGTGCCTTCTTGGATAAAAAAGGAGGAGGACGCTATGAAGATCCGCACGCAGACACTGAATGCACAGGCGGAGGGACTTGCCTCCAAACCTTCCTTTCGGCAAGCGTTCCGGCAACAACAGTGGTGCATCATTCCGGTCAATGGCTTTTTTGAATGGCATCATCATCACAATGGACTTAAATATCCCTTTTTTATTTACCCAAAAGAAGGTCGGTACTTCTATCTTGCCGGGCTTTATGACGTCTGGACATCAGCAGCCTCAACCCTTTCTTCATTCTCCATCATTACCACGCCGGCAAATCCTCGAATGGAGTGGATTCATAATTCTAAAAAAAGAATGCCAGCCATCCTCTCTCCTACCGCGGCGAGACAGTGGCTAAGTAAGGATCTACCCTCCCTTGAAAAATCAAATTTGCTGCAACCCTATTCCGAAGAACGAATGCTAGATCATAGCATCAGTCGCCTAATAAGTTCGCGCAGGGAAACGATGAATCAGAAAGCCATCCTTGAAAAACAAGCTTACCCTGAATTGGAATATGAGAATGGACTGGATTTGTTTAGCGATGAGATAGCATAAAAAGTTAAAGCAGAGTGCAGCACCTCTGTGAATCACCGTGCTTGCACCTTTGACAAGAGTTCTTCTCCTACTGCAGTCATGAGTCCCGCACGTGCTCTGAATTTATCGCTGTCACTTTTAATTTTCTGATTATTTTCAGTCCAGCTGATTAATTGATTATCAAACAGATAGTGATTCTCACTGAAAGTGGAAATCCCCCGGAAATCGACCCAATTGGTTTCACAATAAACTAATTGACCGCCCACGAAATACCAGCTGACTTCTTTATCCGTCTGCTCCTCCATAGCGCGCACGCGCACAAAGCAGACATCCTTGTCCCTAAAATAAACTTCCCGGAAGGCAGTAGCGGTGCGGACCTGCTCTACCCGCTCATAAGTAGAGAGAGATTTTTGAATGGCGACAACCTCGCGGTCAATCTCTGCTTCACCTTTTTGGGAATAACCCTTGGTTAAGAGCACCAGCAATAATAAAAGACAAAAATTTTTCATGCGCGCTTTTACACCTGCTTTGTTGATCATAAGCAGACAAAAGTGAAGTTAGTGAATTACTTGATAACAGACAAAATCCTCGTCAGCCCGCGTGCTTAGCCAACACGCTTCAGATTCTTTTAAAGGGCTTCTTTTAATTTATTGAGTTCATCGGCGGTAAGGACGCGCCATTCACCCGGTTTTAGTTTATCAAGATGAATATTCATAACGCGCAGTCGCTGCAATTTGATCACCTGATAATCATAGGCATTGCACATGCGCCGGATCTGACGGTTCATCCCTTGGGTTAGAATAATGCGAAAGAGTCTTTTGGTGCCCGGCTCCGGCCACACCTTGCATGGCTTGGTCATTTCCCCCATTATTTTTATGCCTTCTGATATCTCGTCCAGAAACTTTGAACGAATGGGCATGTTCAAGGTCACGAGGTATTCTTTTTCATGTCCGTTTGCTGCATTGGCAATGCGGTCAATCATCGGTCCCTCATTAGTCATGAGAATCAAGCCCTCCGAATCCTTATCCAGCCGACCAACGGGATAGATAGCTTCGGGGTATTTAATGGCATCAATAATATTCCCAGCTATTTTTTCAGTCGTGCACACAACTCCTTTCGGTTTATGATAAGCCAAATAGACCGGTTCTTTTTCTTTATAAATCAGAAGATCATTGTCCACCATCACTTGATCACCGGCCGCATATTTAGTGCTGAAATTAGCCAGTTTACCATTCACAAGCACCCGCTTTTCTTCAATCAATTCCTTTGCTTTTCTTCTGGAAGCGTAGCCACAATTGGCAATGTACTGGTCAATTTTCATAAACAAAAAAGCAGGACATTTGCCGTCCTGCCTCTGTAAAGATAAAGAAAAAAACAGATTTAACGAAAGAAACTAATCCTCAGGCAGGCCAAAAGCCGTATTCAGGAAAACTTGCCGCTCATCCGATTTATTATTCAACTAACATTAAAGAGGCTACTTTTGTGATATCAATTTAATATCATGCGATGTAATCCTATTTGCAAAGCATAAACACGACTAAAAATAAACTGGAAAAACTCAATCACAAATCAAAAAACAATAATTCATTACCTATGAAAACAGAAATTTACAGTAAATCGCTTTCCGGCTATACCATGGCCTTGGTAACACTTTTACTTGTTGTCTTTGCTGGTCTCTTTATCGCAAACAAACAGGAGCCCCAGGCAGTGGGACTGATTATTGTTGTCGTGTGCATCCTACGTGGCTTTGTCATTATTAATCCGAATGAAGCTTCTGTCCTTGTTCTTCTCGGCACCTACAAAGGCACACTGAGAGAAAGTGGTTTTCATTGGGTTAATCCTTTCTTCACCCGCAAAAATATTTCTCTCAGGGCCAGAAATCTGAACGGTCAGTTCTTAAAGGTGAATGACAAACTTGGCAATCCTGTTGAGATTGCGGCTGTTATTGTGTGGCAAGTGCAGGACACCGCCCGCGCCAGTTTTGAAGTGGATGATTATACGAAGTATGTGAATATTCAGAGTGAAGCAGCTGTGCGTCACCTCGCGGGCATTTGTCCCTATGATAATTTTGAGGAGGAGAATGCGGAACTAACTTTACGATCTGGTGGAGAAAAAGTAAACGATTTACTGGAATCAGAGTTGAACGAACGTCTGGCGCCAGCGGGCATAAAGGTGATTGAAGCACGTATCTCGCATCTCGCCTATGCGCAAGAGATTGCGGGCGCCATGTTGCGTCGTCAACAGGCCACTGCCGTGGTCTCTGCAAGAAGATTAATCGTAGAGGGTGCTGTCGGCATGGTGGAGATGGCACTTGCTAAATTATCAGAAAGAGAAATAGTGCAGCTAGATGAAGAAAGGAAAGCGGCGATGGTCAGCAATCTCCTGGTTGTTCTTTGTGGTGACAAAGAAGTAAATCCCGTAATAAATACCGGAACCCTTCATCATTAAATCAAAATGGCTGAAAAAAAACCATTTGTACTCCGCATGAATGCTGACATCTTAAAAGAGTTGCAGCGCTGGGCGGATGATGAATTCAGAAGTCTGAACGGTCAGTTAGAATATCTACTGCAGCAGGCCTTGAATGAAAAAAAGAAAAAAGAAAAGGGAAAGTCCTGAAATGCTTTCGCTAGTATTGTACACACGAATCCCGAAGTGCTCTAGATCACTTCGGGATTCTTTGGTTTAGTTTCAGAGCGAAGCCTTACGGGACCAGCGCTTTAGTTGACGGTGAGACCTTACGGGACCAGCACCTTTTCGTCTCTGCCTTACGGGGCATATAACTTTGATTACCCTTGACTCAGCCTTACGGGGCTTATGTCTCATTTGTAAAAGTAGCCCGCTTTTCTGGCCTTGCTTTCTGCTTTCGCTAAAGACCTACGAAAAAATGCCAAAAAGGGCTTTAGCGAGATTAAGCGCTGACTCCTCTTTTTCGGATTGCTTTCATTCCAAAGTAGCCACCTGCCATTTTACGAATGAAAGGACAACCAGAGGATTCTTGAAAAACGATAAGTATAAGCGGAAGTAAAAAACGCCGCGGCCAAACCGACTAAAATTAGGTCCCGGTCACTTAATCCAAAGATCAACAGGCGGGTGGCGGCGGCAACAAGAAGTCCTACAATGGCGCTCAGGAAAAGAGAAAGCAGAATGGCGCCTCTGAAAAATCCACGCTGCCGCACAAAGTGGTAACCACAATGCTCGCAGGCATCTTTAATTGCTGGTCTTCCCACCGCAAAGCCGGTCTTATAAAAGACGGTGGCTTTGCCACAATTGGGACAACGGAGGCGCAACGCATGAGCAATGCGCTTGGAACGGAGGGGCTTTTCTTCAACTAACATATAACCTTGGTACAAAAACAAATGCCAGAAAAGAATGAACTTGCCATCAATCAGACGAAAGGCCGAGGGTGTTTCTTCAGATTTAACTTGTAACTTCGTGACATGGATTTTTGGAAACGTCTGCGCTTTTATGGCGTCGGTTTTGGACTCGGACTAATGATTATTTATGCCACTATGGGGACGCGGAGTTGCGTTACCACGAATGAAATGAAAATGCAGGAATTGGTTTTCCAACCCATGCAGTTTTCAGACTTAGCTTTGTGTAAATTAAAATGCCTCAAAAAAAACGAAATGTTAGTGAAAGTAGAATTGCGGCATTTTGAAGTGAACTACGACCTTACGAGTGTGCACAAAGAGCCATGTGGTGAGTACTTTATCCAGCCACAGAAGGACTATGCGTCCGAATATAATTACAAGTTGGTAATGCTGGACTGTGATTCGATTACGAGAATTAACGACATCCAAATTACCGGAACAGCTAGCTGTCAATGTCAATGATTCCCCTTTATTCCGATGAATTTTTTATGCGCGAAGCGCTCAAAGAGGCCCAGCGTGCTTTTCAGCTCGAAGAAGTACCTGTAGGTGCTGTCATCGTGGCTGAAAATCGAATCATTGCCCGTGCTCATAATCTCACCGAACAACTGCACGATGTAACGGCCCATGCCGAGATGCAAGCCATCACCTCTGCTGCCAATGCCATCGGAGGCAAATACCTGAAAGACTGCACACTTTATGTGACGCTGGAACCCTGCATTATGTGCGCAGGAGCGCTGGCCTGGAGTCAGATCACGAAAATCGTATTTGGCGCTTCGGATCTCAAAAAAGGCTTTCAGTCAGTCCCTCAGAACATACTTCATCCCAAAACACAGGTCCTTGCAGGGGTTCTGGCGCAGGACTGCGAAAAAATTCTTCTGGATTTCTTCCAGTCCCGTCGTAAATAATTGTCTTTTCCTGCAAACATTTGTATCTTTAGAGTTCAAGTATAATCACATGAAAAAACAAAGTTTCTTTTTAACCGCACTGATCTTGCTGATGCTGCAGATGGGGCTGGCACAAACCACACTCCAACCCGGTACTATTTGTCTCAAGCATCCCGCAGCAGAAAACGCAGCGACCTTTTTTGCAGGCTCCCTGGTGTATCAGTTTGAAGTCTATAAAGTGGGTAGCAACGACAATCTGACTAAAATTATTGCCGCTTTTCAAAAAGAAAATGATGTGGAATCGATTACTGTCGGCGTGCTGACAGGCGATTATCAGGCACTTCAATTGACATTAAAAAAACAAAAAAATAAAGACTGGTTTGCTGCGACCTTCCGCAAAGCTGGCCTCAATACAATCCGCATTAACCGCCGTGAAATTGTGCCGGTAGATAAAATGTGATCCGACTCTTACAAAAAAAGCCCGGCCACAAAGGACCGGGCTTTTTTTTATTGCACCTTATGATAATTATTAATTTTGAACCATGAACCAGGCAGAACAGCTACTATACAATTCCGTTAAAGAGGCGCTCGAACGTCTTTACACGCTCTCTAACGCAGCCATCACTTTTCAAAAAACAAGAAAAGAATTTGAGGGAGATTTTACCCTCGTCACCTTTCCTTTTACAAAAGAAAGTAAACGCTCGCCGGAACAGCTGGGTCAAGAAATCGGAGACTACATCCTTGAGAAAAACCCAGACATCACTGCATTTAACGTGGTAAAAGGATTTCTAAACATCAGTCTCTCCGATCAATTCTGGCTGCAGTATTTTGAATCGGTACGCAACCATCCGCATTTCGGCTTTGCAACTGCCGGCAGCAGCGGCCGCCAAGTCATGGTGGAATACAGCAGTCCTAACACCAACAAGCCCCTTCATCTGGGACATCTCCGTAATATTCTACTCGGCTATTCCGTCGCAAAAATTTTGGAGGCCAACGGACATCAGATTATAAAAGCAAACCTCATCAACGACCGCGGCATTCATATCTGTAAGAGTATGCTAGCCTGGCAAATGGCGGGAGGACAGGATACGCCCGAAAGTACTGGTATGAAAGGTGATCACCTCGTAGGTAAATTTTATGTTGCTTTTGACAAACAGTATAAAATAGAAATTGCAGAAGGCCTTGACAAAGGACTTTCTAAAGAAGAAGCCGAAAAAAATGCACCGGTTATGCTACAGGCGCAGGACATGCTTCGCAAGTGGGAGGCAGGCGATGAAGCCACCGTGCAGCTTTGGAGGACCATGAATAGCTGGGTCTACAAAGGATTTGACCTGACCTACGCCCACCTTGGAGTTGACTTTGATCAACTCTATTATGAAAGTGATATGTACCTGCTTGGAAAAGAAGTCGTGAAAGAAGGTCTTGAAAAAAAGGTGTTCTTTAAAAAAGAAAATGGAAGTATTGCCATTGACTTGACGGCAGATGGTCTGGATGAAAAAATTGTGCTCCGGAGCGACGGAACAAGTGTATACATCACGCAGGACCTCGGGACCGCCATCAAACGTTTTACGGACTACCCTGTGCTTAATCAGTTGATTTATACAGTGGGCAATGAACAGGACTATCATTTTAAAGTCCTTTTTAAAATTCTTTCGAAAATGGGCTATGCCTGGGCGAATGAGTGTTATCACCTCAGCTATGGCATGGTGGAATTACCGGAGGGAAAAATGAAGAGTCGCGAAGGGACCGTGGTCGACGCGGATGACCTTCTAAAAGTGATGTACGACACCGCCGAAGCAACCACAAAAGAACTGGGCAAGGTAGAGGGTTTTACAGAGGAAGAACTGGCAGAGCTCTATCGCACGGTAAGTCTGGGCGCCCTTAAGTATTTTATTCTAAAAGTCGATCCTCGTAAAAAAATGCTTTTTGATCCAAAAGAAAGTATTGATTTTAACGGACACACAGGTCCTTTTATTCAGTATACCTACGCCCGCATACGCTCTGTTCTGCGCAAAGCAGAAGCAAATGGACAGAACACGGGAACAGCCCAACTGCAAGTGCAGGCGCTGCCACTAGAAAAAGAAATAATCCGCTGGATCTATGATTTCCCGGCCACCGTGCAGGAAGCAGGTAAAACATATAGTCCGGCACTCGTCGCCAATTACACCTACGAACTGACTAAACTCTATAACCGCTTTTACCACGAGATTAGTATACTTAAAGAAGAAGATGTCGCCCTCCGCCAGTTCCGTCTCAACCTCTCGCAAAGTTGTGCCGACCTTCTTCAAAAAGCAATGCACTTATTGGGAATTCAAGTGCCGGAGCGCATGTAATCGCTTTTATTTTCCAAAGCCTAATCGCTTTGCGAATCAGGCTTTTTCTTTGGCCGTTATCTAAAGAAAATAAATAATGTCTGGCTTGGCTTGACAAAGACCTGATGGTCATTGACGCGAACTCAAAGATAGCGCGTCAGTTCAGAAGAAGGAAAACAATCTTTTTTTGGAATAGCCAGTACTTAAGTGACAGAAGAGCTCGGAATGGGCTTTTTTTTCATGATGAATGCAGCAATCAGGCTCAAGAGTAGTCCAGGAGGAAGAATCTCAAGATAGGTTACCAAAGCCATTCTTGGCAAGGTGTCATAATTATGCAGGTAAGTTTCGTAATTTGCTTTTTCTATGGCAAGAATTTCGGGACTCAGCTTTGCCTTTTCAAGTTCAAGGATGGAATATTTCACAAAACGTTCCAAAAAATCGGGC
>CALPON020000037.1 GCA_943325195.2 Sphingobacterium thalpophilum
AACAGCGAATCAAGACCGGGCTAAAGGATTACAGAATGATTGAGGTGCTCAACGGTTTACAGATTAGTGATAAACTCCTCAAACCAAAAAAATGACCTTTCGCTTATTACGTGATATTTCTTCATCTCTGGTCTTCGCCAGATGGAAACAGACCCTTGTAGCCGCGGTGGGAGTAACGTTTAGTATTACCATGTTCATCACCTTGCTGAGTTTTATGGGGGGACTCAATGCGATGCTCGATGGACTGGTCATCAACAGAACGCCGCACATCCGACTCTATAATGAGATTCAGCCCAGTGAGCGACAGCCAGCTGACTTGTCAAAGGAATACAGCACTACCTATAATTTTGTAACCTCTGTCAAGCCCCATCGGGACCTGCAACAGATCCGCAACAGCGATGCCATCTTACAAACTTTGAGAAAAGATGCCAGGGTAGAGGGAGTCGCCCCGAAAATTACCGCGCAGGTATTTTATAATGCGGGTGCAGTGGATTTAAATGGCGTGATCAATGGCATTGATGTGGAGAATGAAAACCGCCTTTTTATGTTTAAAGATTACGTCACCACTGGTAACTATATGGATTTAAAAAATGTGAGCAAGAGCATCATTCTTGGAAAAGCTGCTGCTGATAAAATGATGGCTGTCCCTGGCGATGTGATTCAAATAACCACGGCAAAGGGAGAACGAATGCAATTAAAAGTGGTTGGCTTATTTGAGTCGGGACTGCAAGATTTGGACAAAGTACAAAGTTATACTTCGCTTTCAACCGCGCAGAAAATGCTAGGTGAGCCAGGTAGTTACATTACCGATTTACAGATTCGTTTGAAAGATATTCTGTCCGCACCCCAACTGGCAAAAGAATACGCAAAAGTGTTTGACGTAGAAGCAGTGGATATTCAGACGGCCAATAGTCAGTTTGATACCGGCAGCAGCATTCGCTCGCTGATTTCATACGCAGTCGGTATTACTTTACTGATTGTGGCAGGTTTTGGTATCTATAATATTTTAAATATGATGATTTATGAAAAAATTGATTCCATCGCTATTTTAAAGGCGACGGGATTTTCCGGAAAGGATGTCAACTATATTTTCATCTCCATCGCCTTGAGTATAGGCGTTTTTGGGGGACTACTGGGACTACTTTTTGGTTTCGGACTTTCTATGCTCATTGATAACATTCCCTTTGACACGGCTTCTTTGCCAACGATTACGACCTATCCCATGGAGTACAATCCGATGTTTTATAGCATTGGTGCCGTTTTTTCAATCTTTACTACTTATTTTGCCGGTTACTTCCCTTCTCGGAAAGCGAGTAAAATAGATCCGGTCGTCATTATTCGTGGTAAATAAATTATGGCAGAAATAATTTTAGCCGCTGAGCACATTTCTAAATCTTTTGATGAACAGGTGAGCATTCCGGTATTAAAGGACATTAATTTTAGCTTGACTAAAGGTGAGTTTATTTCTGTGATTGGAAAATCTGGTTGCGGCAAGTCGACCTTGCTTTATATTCTGTCTACCCTGGATACTGATTATGAAGGAATACTGAGTATTGATGGGCATAGCACCCGCGGATTGAAAGAAGTAGACCTGGCCCGAATCAGAAATGAAAAGATTGGCTTTGTATTTCAGTTTCATTATTTGCTGAACGAATTTAGTGTCCTACGCAATGTTATGCTTCCAGGTCTCAAGTTGGCGAAACTTTCGGAGGCTGAGTTAGAAGAAAAAGCTTATTCTAAATTAAAATTGCTGGGTATTGAAAGCGAAGCCCTAAAAAAGCCGAATCAACTTTCCGGGGGACAGAAGCAGCGCGTTGCTATTGCGCGTGCTTTAATTAACGATCCATTGATAATCATGGGAGATGAGCCTACGGGGAATCTTGATAAAAAGAATTCCGAAGTAGTCTATGCTATTTTTAAAGAATTGACCGAAGCGTATAAGCAGACCTTGTTGATCGTGACCCATGATTTAGAATTTGCGGAGCGCACGCAGCGCATCATCGAGATGGAGGACGGAAAGATTATTCACATGTGAGTTTTTCGGGTGAGGACATAAGACACTTATTCGCGGGACTCTTGTCAATTTTTTTAGCTCCGGAACGACCAATTTTACAGTAACAAAACTTAAACTATAAATATATGAAAACAAAATTATTCAATCAGCATAGCGAACACAGCGAGTGGATGAAAAACCTTGAATTCTATAGTGTAGAAATGAAAATCATGCAAAAACGTTTGGATGAAGTGGCAGCGGCATCACCTTCCAAAGAAACACTTCAGCAGATTGAGCATTTTCAAAATCAGATTTTTATTCAGGTCCGCCATGCTGCGGAAATAACACATCAAATTAAAGCTGAAGAAAAAGTGTTGCAGGAAAAAATTAGAGAAAATGTCGCGGCCTCTGAAAACCTTCGCGCAGAAGACCATACGGAGGAGAGAGAGACGGTATTAGCTTTCGAAAAAGTAGTGAACGACCTGCGAAAAGAGTTTAACACCTTTTTATCACTGCAAGATAAATAGACCCTCTTCGTCTCAAGGCATACATGCGTGTTCTGCCCGAACCTCCGGCTGCTTTGGTCGAAGTTTTGCAGCCCACGCATTTTTTTTCGTGTTCTTTATCCTAGCAATGCCAGATTGGAAGTGTAAGAATAGGGTAGTGGTTCTCTGCTTGCTGAGGGTGCTTATCTTTTCATTGCCATCACTCGCGGCGCAAACCGACCTGGAATTTGATTCTTTACCCGAACAGTATCGCCAACTTTTTAAAGCGCTGGGGTCTTATCAAAAAATGGCTGAAAAGAAGGATTGGCTTAGAATTCCTGAAAAAAAAGATAGCCTTGATTTGCGCACAAATAGCCGTTTCGTCCAGCTATTAAGGAGGCGGCTCGAGAAGGAGGATTATCTGCGGAGACGTGTAATTTTTAAATCCGATAGCTTAGATCTAGAAGTGATTGCTGCTTTGAAAGATTTTCAGCGGGAGCACGGCATTGCAGAGACGGGCTTTCCCGGTCCCCAGACTTTGGCTGCTCTGAACATAAGCGCGGAAGAGCGGGTTAAACAGATTGAATGGAATCTGCAGCGATGGAAAAGTTTTCATCCACCTGCAACCGAGTATATTCTAGTTAATATTCCGAATTTTGAGATGCAGTTTTATCAAAAGGATAAAGTCATTTTGTCCATGCGTGTTGTGGTTGGCAAAAAGGACCGTCAGACACCCGTATTCAGTGCAAAACTTACCCATTTGGTATTAAATCCGACCTGGCATATTCCTCCAACTATTCTGCGAAAAGACGTTCTCTCCAATGTCCAGAAAAACCCTTTTTATTTGCAGGCGAGTAATATGAGAGTATACGTCCGCGACAGCAGTGGTCAACGCATAGAGATTGCCGATACACTTGTCAACTGGCGAACTATTAGTTCAAAGCAGGTGCCGTATGAAGTGATACAGGAGGCGGGTTCGGATAATGCGCTGGGTCAGGTGAAATTTATATTTCCAAATACGTTCAGTGTATACATGCATGACAGTCCTGCTAAAAAGCTGTTTAATGCGATTGAGCCCTTATTTAGTTCAGGTTGCGTTCGTCTTGCTGAAGCCCTGACCTTGGCTTCTTTTCTACTGGAACGGGAAGGCTGGTCGCAAGAGCGCCTTTCAAGGGTGCTGCAGAGTGGACGCACCGAGATAGTTGTTTTGCGTCAGCCAGTGATGGTTTATCTGCAATACTTTACTTGCTGGGTTGACGAAGCAGGTCGCCTGCAATTCAGACCTGATTATTACAGCCGATACAAAGGACATTGAAAGACGGCGGCAAGATGATTTAAAAAATTCAGGCATCCTGTGCAGTGCTTTTCAAGAATTTTGAAGGCAGTGGCAATAATTGATTGACCATCTATTCGACGAAATCCATCGTAATTGTTAGTTTCCAGAGGAAATTGTTTTTGATTATCTTAGCGTATGTTAACCAAGATCCCTTTTTATCTCAAAGCTGCACAGGTCCTCTTGGCTTTGGTCGCTGTGTTTTATATTCTGTATGTTGGCCAGAGTATTATTGTGCCGCTGGTATTTGCGCTTCTTCTGGCTGTTTTACTCAATCCCTTTGTTAATTTTCTGACACGAAAAAAAGTTAACCGAGTCCTCGCGATTTGTCTTGCTCTACTTTCTCTTTTTGTCGTGGTGTTTGGTGTTTTTTATTTTATTGGCGCACAGATTAGTACGTTTCGTGAAGCGCTTCCTGAACTGAAAATGCGCGCCGCTGCTTTGCTGGATCAAGGGATGGCCTGGTTCTCGGATCGCTTTCATGTATCACAGTCCAAAATGGACGCATGGATTGATCAGAAAACAAGCGAAGGTCTGAATGAGGTGGGCGGAAGAGTAGGTAGCACCATCTTGAGTCTTAGTAGTCTATTGGTTCTTGTTTTCTTGGTGCCGGTCTATATTTTTCTTTTCCTTTTTTATAAGCCGCTTCTGCTGGCGTTCTTGGGACAAGTGTTTCGCAATAATCAGGCCGATACAGTGACTGAAGTGCTAGCCAGTTCCAAAAAGATGATTCAATCTTACCTTATGGGCTTGCTGATTGAAATGCTCATTGTTGCGGTCTTAAATTCTAGCGCCTTACTGATTATTGGGGTAGATTATGCGATTGTTTTGGGGGTGATCGGCGCTATTCTTAATCTAATCCCCTACATTGGCGGAGTCGTAGCTATTGCATTGCCGGTTGTTATGTCTCTTCTCAGTGGTACACCCTCTGCTGCCCTTATCGTTATTGGCGCATACACCCTGATTCAATTCATTGATAATAATTTTTTGGTGCCAATGGTGGTGGCCTCCAAAGTGAAAGTGAACGCTTTGGTGTCTATTATCGTCGTGTTAATAGGTGGTGCAGTCTGGGGCGTGGTGGGAATGTTCTTGGCGATTCCCATGACCGCTATTTTAAAAGTTGTTTTTGATAAACTGCCGGAACTGAATGCATTTGGCATGCTCATCGGTGATGATTTGCCACCGCAGTCTTTTCTAGATTCTTTAAAAGATAATGTTGAGGAAAGTCAGGTTGGTGCAGAGGAGAAGGCACAGCCGGACAAGTAGTAGACGCTGTTATAATGTTTTCTATTACCTTTTTGAATTAACGAATGGAAATAAACTGCTGAATAAAAATTTGCCATTATTGTCACACATGGCTTTGAACACGCAGCATTCGAGTAGCCGTTTCAGGCATTAGTTTTGCCCGGTGTTGTCATCAATTCAGACCAACTGCTAAATAATGTAATAAGGGAAAATTCTGAAGCACTATTTTTCTGATGAGGGAATAAGGGAGTTTATGGCAGAGAGCATGAAGTATCCCTTATTACTTTAGTAGGGAACGATCCAGGTGTCCTCCACCTTATTACCCTCTCTACTTTGCATAAAGAGCAAGCCATTATTTTTCTACTCAATTACCTGGCAGATTTTCTAGGAGGTCTTTCTCCGGAGAAGAAGCTTTTTTGTAATGCGGTAAAAAAACTACCATCCTAGGATATAAGCGAATACGAGCGGCACCACAATGGTTGCATCACTTTCCACTATAAATTTCGGGGTATGAATATCCAGTTTACCCCAAGTGATTTTTTCATTTGGGACAGCACCGGAATAAGAGCCGTAAGAAGTAGTGGAATCAGAAATCTGGCAGAAATAACTCCAGAATGGAATGTTCTGCATCTCCATGTCCTGATAAAGCATAGGCACAACACAGATAGGAAAATCACCTGCAATACCGCCACCGATCTGAAAAAAACCAACGCCTTTTCCTTCACTATTCTTAACATACCAATCTGCCAGCCAGGCCATATACTCAATACCACTCTTCATGGTACTGGCTTTGATTTCATTTTTGATCACATACGAAGCAAAGATATTTCCCATGGTACTATCTTCCCAACCCGGGACTACTATCGGTAAATTCCGTTCCGCGGCAGCCAGCATCCAGCTGTCCTTCGGGTCAATTTCATAATATTGCTGCAATTCTCCGCTGTTCAGAATTTTGTACATGAATTCGTGCGGGAAAAAGCGTTCACCTGCAGTATCGGCATCTTTCCAGATTTTATAAATGTGTTTCTGTAAACGACGAAAAGCTTCTTCTTCAGGAATACAGGTGTCAGTTACTCGGTTATAATGGTTCTCGAGCAAATCCCACTCGTCCTGCGGCGACAAGTCTCTGTAATTCGGCACCCGCTTGTAATGACTATGCGCCACCAAATTCATGATGTCCTCTTCCAGGTTGGCACCCGTGCAGGAGATAATATCAATTTTGCCTTGACGAATCATTTCCGCGAGTGATTTTCCAAGTTCTGCTGTGCTCATGGCACCCGCGAGTGTCACCATCATTTTACCACCTTCGGTCAAATGCGTTTCGTAGCCTTTTGCCGCATCTACCAGAGCTGCTGCATTAAAATGTTTATAATGTGTGGTGATAAAGTCTGATACGGGTCCTTTTTTAATGCCTGACATGTTTGCTTGTTTTTTAAGAACCGCAAAGATACGAATTTCTTGGTTTCTTAAAAAGAAGCGTTGAGTGCATTCACGATTCGCGCAGCAGTCTTTGGTACTGTCGTTTTTTGTGAACGTATTGAAGGTGTCGACTAATAAAGCGACCATCGAGCCAGAGACCAATGGCATAATAAAATCCGCGAAGACTTAAGTCTGTATTTTCCTGCTGACCGATATAGCGGTAACCGCCGCTGACCGAAAAAGCCACCCACTCAAGGGGTTTTACGATAACCTGAACACCAGCACTTGCCGGCACCATGTTTCCTTCCGCATTTGAAAGATCGGTGCCCTTCTCCGTTTTTCTTTCTACTACGTAACGTCCGTAGCCCAGGGCAAGCGGCGTATTAATTTGCCAGTAGCGGCTTTTGTGAAGGACATACTGGTAGCCAATCACCCCATACCGCATCTTAAGAAAGTGCTGAACCGTGGTTGTCCAGCCCTCGGGAGAAATCGGATTTTTATTGCGAGGATCCAAAAAAAAATAGCCGAGAAAAAAGGTATGCTGCTCATAAAATGTAGCACCAGCCATAAAACCGAATAAATTAATGCCTTCGCGACTGACAAACGAATTACGGTTCTCCACTTTTAGAAACAGTTTGGCAGTGGTGCGTCGGTAGATGTGAAGACTGTCGGTTCTTAACTTGCGAGCCAGACTGTCCGTAAGGTTTTGAGCCTGCATCCTTGTGAAGAGGAGACCGGCGAGGATCAAAAATAAAAACCAAACCTGTTTCATCACCGTGCTAAAGTTAAACTAAAAAAGCGAATCAGTCTGATTCGCTTTTTCGAGAGATGTTTCAAATTAGATGCCAAAGCTATAGGAGGCGCGCATCCCATTTGGATAGAAACCTTCAAGCAGCACAGTTCCGTTTTTATTCCCCAGTAGTTTTTGCACATCATCGAGCGTACTTACTTTTTTACGGTCAATACTGGTAATCACAAAGCCTTGCTGCACGCCTACCTGCGCCAGTTTCCCAGTACCAATCTTCTCAATTTTCACCCCGTTTTCAGCATGCAAGGCGCTGAGTTCGTTAAAATCGAGATTAATAAAGTCTGCCCCTAGTATTTGAATACTTTTTTTCACCAGATCATTTTTCTTCACCAGTTTGGTTGTGTTGTCAAAAGTTTTTAAAACCACCGGTAGGTTCATTTCTTTGTTGTTGCGGAGAATGGTGACGCTGATTTTATCACCGGGACGATAGCGGCTGACCTGCTCCTGCAATTCGCTGACCGAGGTAATTGGCACATCGTGAACGCTTGTGATCACATCACCTTCTTCAATACCTGCATCCTGCGCACTGCCACCGGCACTGATGCCATTGACGTAAATACCTTTTAATTGCTTGAGTCCTTTTGTATCCGCCAATTTGGAATCAATGTCCTGAATACTCACGCCGATGTAAGCACGCTGCACAGCTCCGAATTCCACTAAATCGCTCACTATTTTTTTAACAATGTTGACAGGCACGGCAAAACTATAGCCCTGAAACGCACCGTTATTAGAGGCAATCGCCGTATTGATGCCGATCAGTTCACCATTGGTATTAACCAGCGCTCCACCGCTATTGCCGGGATTAACAGCGGCATCGGTCTGAATAAACGATTCGATGGGACGTTGGTTTCCATTCAATATGTTGTTCCGGCCTTTGGCACTGATAATTCCGGCAGTGACGGTGCTGTTTAGATTAAAAGGATTACCAATGGCTAGCGCCCATTCTCCAACACGCACCGCATCACTGTTTCCGTAGGTAAGGAAGCTGAGGTTTTTTTCTTTGATCTTTAGCAAAGCAACATCCGTGCTGGCATCGCTACCAATCAGTTCGGCGACATAGGTTCTTTTGTCATTTAAAATCACTTCAATTTTCTCTGCACCATTCACCACATCGTTGTTGGTGACAATATAACCGTCCTCACTGATAACCACTCCGCTACCACTCCCTCTTTGTTCGAAAATCTGCTGACGTTTTTGGGGACCAAAGAAGAGTTCTGCAAAGGGATCATAAGCCAAATTGTTCACCTGCTGGCTCACCGTGTTGATGTGCACCACGGCATTGACCGATTTCTCTGCCGCCATGGTGAAGTCTGCAAAACCCGCAGAACCTCCTCCGACATAATTAGTCAGATGATAGCTCATGTCAGGATGTGTGACCTGACTAAGCGGCTCATCGTTTTTAATAAAATTGGAAAGGCCCAAGGCCGTAAATCCCCCAATACTGGCAACAACGATTGTTGAAATTATTTTTTTCATAACTGTGTCTTTTTACCTTTAAACACAAATTTAACGCACCTAGTATCTTGTTGTAGAGTTTTTAACAATCCTTAACCGGCGCAGGTTTCAGGCGTTAAAAAATACACTGAGAACCCTCTGGGGACATGGAAATTTTAGTACTTTTACTTTCACAAACATGCGCTTAAAACGTACCATACCGCCCTTTATTTTTGGCGTCTCGATCGGACTGGTGATTGGGGTTGCTTTCTTTGTTTTTAAACTCACCGATGTTTTTGACCGGCTTCGCGCAGCAGCATCTGATAAAATCACGGTGATTGAGCAGCCGGTGAAGGTGGTGGAGACCAACGAAAAGACAATCAAAAAAGATGGAGAACGCTTTAAAATCCATCTCGGCAAAAAAAATAAAGTAAACTATAAGGAGGTCGATAGCTTGCTGAATAGTGATGAGCGAATTAATATTGCAATGGAGGAGCTTCTGTCCGTGCGAACTGTAAAAGTTATTCGCATCGGCGAGCGCTCTGCTCCACACGATACGCTGGCTGCGCGCCTGGCGAATGCAGAGGAACTGCCACCATCTAATCTCTACTTTGTCGAATATTGGAAAACACCACTGAACAGCCGCGGTTATCGCTTCACGCGTAATAAAATTATGTTATACGGTTTTGCCGATTTTACGAATACACTTTTATATTCATTGGATAACTCTTTTTATCTTAAAAGTGGCGACCAGGTCTACCGTCTTTTTTACAGTCCTGAATTCAAAAAACTGGAGCGGGTAGTGGATAACGATCTGCTCGCTAAAATTAACTAATCTAGCATGCTTCTTAGTTTTTATAAATACCAGGGCACGGGTAATGACTTTATTCTGCTTGATAATAGGGCTGGGGCGATTCAGCTCCAGAAAGAGGAAGTGGCAGCGCTCTGTCACCGACGCCTAGGTATTGGTGCAGATGGTCTGATGCTCTTGGAACTAATGCCAGGTTACGACTTCAAAATGGTGTATTACAACAGTGATGGCCAAATCAGCAGTATGTGTGGAAACGGTGGACGCTGCATCGCTTTGTTTGCAAATCAACTGGGACTGGGGAGTAACGGCCGTTTTAATTTTCTTGCAGTTGACGGTCCACATGAAGCGATTGTTAGCGGTGACCGGGTAGAATTGCGCATGCAGGATGTAAAGCGAATTGAATCCACCGGTGATGCTTTTTTTCTCGACACGGGCTCTCCGCATTATGTAAAATTCGTAACAGGACTTGCAAAGATGGATGTGGTCTCAGAGGGTCGTGCCATTCGCAATAGCGCCGCTTACAGCGAAGAAGGCACGAATGTGAATTTTATGGAAGTGATCGGGGATACAATTCATGTCCGCACCTACGAACGTGGCGTGGAAGAGGAAACTTGGTCCTGCGGAACCGGCGTGACTGCTGCTGCATTGGTGGCTTCTGCTACCGGCACCGCCACGACAAGAAATACTTGTAAGATTCAAACAGCGGGTGGCGAGTTGGAAGTCAGCTTTGAAAGGGTTCTAGAACAAAATTTTTACAACATCTGGCTGAAGGGGCCTGCTCTGGCAGTCTTTAGCGGAACAATAGAGACGGACCATGTTTATAAGCGGGAGTAATTGCGCCCTGCGCGCGCTGGAGCCTGATGATGCGGACACCTTGTATAAATGGGAAAACGATCGGTCCCTCTGGTCCTATAGCTTCACCAATACCCCCTTTTCCAGATATGTTCTAGAGGAATTTGCACAGGCGGCGCATCAAGATATTTATGCGAACCGACAGCTTCGCTTGATGATTTCTGATCTCTCTGCTCAGTCCGCCATGGGCTGTGTCGATCTATTCGATTTTGATCCACAGCACAATCGCTGTGGTCTTGGTATATTTGTCCAGTCCGCTTTTCGTGGTCAGGGCATTGCTGCGGAAAGTCTGGCACTTACACTGGACTATTGTTTTCGCACCCTGCTCCTTCAACAAGTCTATGCAGAGGTCAGCGAACAAAACACCTCCAGTCTTAAACTTTTTGAAGCAAATGGTTTTCAGCGTTGCGGACTTAAATTAAAGTGGCACCGTAGCACCATGAACCACTATGAAAATGTAGTGATGTTGCAATGTCTGAATCCCCATTCCTAAATTCGTGTTGAGGCGCAACAGTTTATATGTATTTGCAGTTGTCCTGCTGTTTTTAGCGGCCTGTAAGGGACCGGATATCGAATCGCAGGTCCGCAGAGCTGATTCTCCATGGCTCAATCACAACGATTCTGCACGTTATGTGGGGATGGCTACCTGCCGGCAATGTCATGCCGATATTTACGAAAGTTTTATTAAAACCGGCATGGGACGATCCTTCGATCAGGCCACGAGGAAAAAGTCTGCGGCTGATTTTTCATCTGCACCTCTTTACGATGCCTTCAGCGATTTTTATTATCGGGCTTTCTGGCAGCAGGATAGCATGACCATGATGGAATACCGGCGGATTAAAAACGACACTGTACATAAGCGGCTGGAAAAAGTCAATTATATTATCGGCTCTGGCCAACATACCAATTCGCACCTGCAGGTAGTAAATGGTTATGTAAATCAAATGCCCATGACCTTTTATACGCAGCGTCGCAAATGGGATTTGCCGCCAGGTTTTGAAAATGGGATCAATACGCGTTTCACCCGAAAAATCGGTCTTGAATGTATGACCTGCCACAACGCCTATCCCACCTTTGTAGAGGGATCTGAAAATAAATACACAGCGATTCCCAATGGCATTGATTGTGAGCGTTGTCATGGTCCCGGCAGTATTCATGTGACGACACGAAAGACACAGGCAGCAATCGATACGAGCAAGTATGTGGATTACAGCATTGTCAATCCCGCCAAACTTCCCCTGGAACGGCAGTTCGATATCTGCCAGCGATGCCATCTACAAGGCAACGCGGTGCTCAAGAGGGGACATTCATTTTTTGATTTTAAACCCGGACAGGTGCTGAGTGATTATATCTCTGTGTTTTTACCGAGGTATAAAAATGCAGATGATGAATTTATTATGGCTTCTCATGCCGACCGACTCCAGCAAAGCGCCTGCTTCATTAAGTCACTCAAGAAAGCAGCTGGGGATCAAAGTTTAAAACCCTATAAAGGGGCACTCACCTGTATCACCTGTCATAATCCCCACCTTAGCGTGAAGGAAACGAATCCCGATGTCTTCAATCAGGCCTGTCTTTCTTGCCACGCTGCAGCCAATACCACACGGCAACATGCGTCAGTCAAGTCAAACAAATTGAATGATTGTGTATCCTGCCACATGCCGCTGTCGGGCTCGACTGATATTCCGCATGTAACCGTGCACGACCATTATATCCGGCGGCCGGTGTCAAAAGGGGAGATTACTAAAATGCGGCAATTTATCGGTCTACAGTCCGTAAATGAAAAAAATCCGGATGTGCTCACCCGCGCACAGGCTTACTTGGCGCAGTATGAAAAGTTTACTCAGGAACCGATGTATTTGGATTCCGCTCGCTTGCTGCTTGCTAAGTTAAGTCCAGGTCCAGAAAAAAACGAAACCACCATTCACCTGCTCTATGCAGCGCATGACTTTGGGGGATTAATTGCGTTTCTGAAAACAATCAACGATCAGGAGGTAAAGCAACTGGCGGATAAAAAATCTCTTGATAACCGCGGTGCATGGACGGCCTATCGGATTGCAGAAGCCTATACGTCCACACAAGAACTCAATTCTGCAGAGAAATGGATGGCGACAGCCTGTGAGCTGGCGCCATGGCAGATGGATTTTCGAAACAAAAAGGCAGCGATTCTAGCCATGCAAAATAAGTTGGAAAGTGCTGCGAAGGACTATCAATTTATTCTAAGTGAGCAACCGCGGCATGTGCAGGCTTTAGTGAGTCTGGGCTATTTGTGTATGCTGCAGTCTCAGTTTTCAGAAGCCTTGCGGCTTTATAATCAAGCCTATCAGTTGGAGCCGGATAATGAAACACTTTTATTAAATTTGGCCGCGTATTATTTATATCAAAAAAACACCTTAAAGGCAAAGGATTATCTGAAACAACTTTTAAAAAGAAATCCCGCGCATAGACAGGCAAATATGATTTTGAAACAGTTGGCAGATCGTAATGGCTAAAAAAAAATCGAATAAAGCGTTTGGAACCGTCATTGTCCTTTTAGCCCTTGTGCTGGCTGCTTTTTTTATTTACAGGAAGTACCTCGGCGCAAGGGTCCAGTTAAAGGACCGGAATTACATTTATATTTTTATCCGTCCCGAAGATGATTTTTCAGACCTTCTGGAGGAACTGGAAGAAACCGGGGTGATTGCAAAACAGGAAGACTTTCAATGGTTAGCAGAGCGCATGGAATTGCCGCAGAATTTGCACCCGGGCCGGTTCCGAATTAATAATGGCATGAACTTGCGACAGATTGTCAACTTACTAAAGTACAATAAGCAGGAGAAAGTAAAACTTAGTCTGAATTCACAGATTCACAATCTGGATGAATTTGTGCTTTACCTAGATGATAAACTTGGTCTGGAGGCTATGGATATTGAAGCCTTGTTGGCAGATGAAAAGTTACTGGATGAAAAATTTGGACTCGATCCCGATAATTGTTTTGCACTGATTGTTCCTGGGACTTATGAAGTCAGCTGGGCTATCAGTAGAGACGAGTTAATAAACCTTCTTGCACAGCGGTACAAAAAACTCTGGGCACCTGAACGCCTTGCGCAGTGCAAACGAGTGGGATTTCGTGTGGACGAAATTGTGACCATTGCCAGCATTGTCCAGAGTGAGAGTGCCATTGAAAGTGAACAGGAAAAAATTGCGGGCGTCTATATTAATCGCCTTAAGAAAAACATGCCCCTGCAAGCGGATCCGACGCTAAAATTTGCCAACAGAAATTTTGGTGTTAGCCGAGTATTGGATGCTGACAAAGAAATTAATTCGCCCTATAATACCTACCGTTACAAAGGTCTGCCACCCGGCCCCATTTGTCTAGTCTCTCAACAGGCCATTGATGCCACACTGAATTATGGACGACATAATTATTTGTATTTCTGTGCGAAACCGCAACTGAATGGTTTTTCCGATTTTTCGCAGTCCTATGAACAGCATCGTCGCCATGCTGCGGCCTATCAGAAAGCCCTCGATAAAATAGGAATCAGCAGGTAATATTATTACATTTGGAAAGCAAAAAGTTGCTATTTACTTGCGCGATTCGGAATGGAAAACACGGTGAACGAAAAAATAAAGTTGCTCGAAGATAAGTATGCCCAGATGGGGCAGGACCTGAATAGTTATTTGGACGGGCTTCTCTTATCCAATTATTTAACCTATTGGGATTATACACAAGTAGAGACGCTGCTAACACTTCAGAATCCGAAAACGGACTATCCGGACGAAGTGATTTTTATAATGTACCATCAAATTACGGAGTTGTATTTTAAACTGGCACTCCATGAATTTGAACAAATTGCATACAACGGAAAAATTATTTCTGCCAATGGAAAAGATGAAGGCTGGAAGGATAAACTAGATGTCCGTTTTTTTATCGATCGCGTGAACCGCATCAATCGCTATTTTGAAGCACTGACCCAATCCTTCGAAATCATGGTAGATGGTATGGAAAAAGAGCAATTCCTCCGCTACCGGATGGCGTTACTTCCAGCAAGTGGCTTCCAAAGCGCGCAGTACAGAATGATAGAAATTTGCGCTACAGAATTTATTAATCTGGTGGATAAGGATGTGCGCGCTGATCTGCAAGGAAAGGATGAGTCACTTGAAACATTATT
The DNA here is from genome assembly GCA_943325195.2 of Sphingobacterium thalpophilum. Classification (GTDB taxonomy): domain Bacteria; phylum Bacteroidota; class Bacteroidia; order B-17B0; family Aurantibacillaceae; genus Aurantibacillus. The sequence continues at coordinate 14,529 of CALPON020000037.1, forward strand.
CGCCAATATCTATTGGAATAAGGGGGCTACAGAATTGGCCAGCGGCAAGAAAACACTGACACTTTTGCAGTTCGAAAAAAAATACGCAAAGAAGTTTCTGACCCTTGCCAAAGAATATCAGGATAAGAACTTGTGGAAGAAGTACCTTGAGCTTTCAGAAACAGACCGGCAGAACACGCAATTAATGAATGCCCTGAAGCAGTTAGATGTTAATGTGAACATTAACTGGCCATTGATGCACTATAAAAGTGCTGTGCGTTATCTGCAGCAAAATTCAGGCGATATCTCTGCAACAGGCGGAACCAACTGGCAAAAATACCTGCCTCCGCGTTTTCAAAAGCGCATCTTCTACCCCGGCTTATGGACAGAAGAAGAAGTACAGGATTGGGGCAAAGGATGGGTAGAAACAAATGTTTTTAAGACCAGAGAATAATGTCAATCAGCGTAAAGAACGTCACTAAATTATACGGACAGCAAAAAGCGCTGGATAATGTTTCCTTTGAAGTGGGAAGCAATGAGATTGTGGGTTTTCTGGGACCAAATGGAGCCGGTAAAAGTACCATGATGAAAATCCTGACCTGCTATATTCCTCCAAGTTCTGGTGAAGCTTCGGTGAAAGGCTTTGATATTGCGGGAGACAGTTTGCAGGTGCGTCGTCAGATCGGTTATCTACCTGAACACAATCCCCTGTATCTGGATATGTATGTGAAGGAGTTTCTGGAGTTTGCTGCCAGTCTTTACAAAGTTGAAAAATCTTCGGCGCGCATCAGAGAGATGATTGGCATCACCGGTTTACAGGCGGAGCAAAATAAAAAAATTGGCGCTTTAAGTAAAGGATACCGGCAACGTGTCGGTCTAGCGCAGGCCATGATTCACGATCCGGGGGTGCTCATTATGGATGAGCCCACCACGGGATTGGATCCGAATCAACTGGAGGAAATCCGCAACCTGATCCGCGCTCTGGGCCGTGAAAAAACAGTGATGCTGAGTACACACATTATGCAGGAGGTAGAAGCAATCTGCGACAAAGTCATCATCATCAGTAAAGGTCAGATTGTGGCCAATGACGATACCCGTAATTTACGCCGTTCCGGCACCCGTCAACTGATTACGGTTGAGTTTGATCAAGTGGTAAGGAAAGAAGATTTGCTCGGCATACAAGGGGTGCAGTCCGCGGTAGAAGCGGGTACTAATACCTGGCAGCTACTGAGCACCGCCACAGAAGATGTGCGTAAGGAAGTCTTTAATTTCGCTGTTCAGCGTCAGATCGGCGTCCTCACTCTGAATAAGGATGAACAGAAGATGGAAGATGTCTTCAAAGAACTCACTAAGAATTAATCCGGCAGATACTCCAATTCAAAATGCACGGGATACTGGGTCAAGGCTGTCCCTCTCATTATAAATCCACGTATCGCACTCATCTTTTTTATGAGTTTTTTATAAATCTGCGGGGCCATGTCCTCCGGCCGCTGGAATTCCAGTTTTTCAATTTGGGCAGACTTGTTCACGTAAAAATGCAGGCGTAAGGGAGAAGATAGAGGATAGTCCCCAACTATTTTTTTTAACTCCAATCTTAAAGCAGCGGTCCCGCCCTGAAAGCTCAACTCAGCAATATCAGCAGTATCAGAAGGAGAAAGGGCCGGGGTCCTTGACCTGCTCTCAAAAGACCTCAAAGCAGAGGGTTTTAGTTCCAATTCGGGCGCTGTTCGGGCCTTTGCACTTTTTGCCTTGTAAATAGTTTGTTCATTTTTTAAGATAAGCTCTTTTTGTTTACTCTCCATCGCAAGAGCCATTGTCACCGGCTCAGTTTCGTCTGCATCAGCCATGGCATTGGCGCGTTGCTTATCCTCTTGGTTTTCCGCAGGAAAAGAGGGGGAAGGTAAAGGGGAGGAGCGCAGTATTTTCTTTGTCAGATTACGTTCTTGTTTTGAAGTGGTTTTGGAGGAAGCAGGCAGTTGGGAAGTAGAAACCGATGTTTGTAGTTCAGACCTTGTCGAAGGCACAGATGCTGCAGGGGAGGGCACTGGTTTCTGATGCAGGGCCATTTGAGGAGTAGCAGAAGGTCTTAGTAAAAGAAACAAGGCAAATCCACCCAGAATCAGCAGTGCCGCGGCCAGCCAGTAATAGACAGAGCGCTGCGGTTCAGCTGCTGGGGTCAATAGCCGGTGCATGGCCTGATCGGTCTCCGCTTTTAAGTCAGCCGTTTCCTTATCAGACAAAAGGCCAAAACCCTTGGCTGCTTCCTTTTCAAAAGCGTCCTCCGCGTGAGATGACTCCGATTGATTATTTTCCTTCTTGTTCATTCAGTGTTTTCTCCATCTGAATTTTCAGATTGCGTTTACCGTTTTGTATATAACTTTTGACCTCGTTGAACTGGAGCCCCGTCAGTTCTGTAATTTCTTTGTAGGAGCGCTCTTTTAAATAAAATAGTTCAATGCAGATTCGCTGTTCTTCACTTAAGAGAGCCATAGCAGATTCCAAAAGCAAAATTTGATTCTCCCTTGAATGAAGATGCTCTGCTTCGTTAAAATCCATAATGAGAGCCGTATTTTCATCCAAGTCCAGTTCTTTTTTCAGGCGGGATTGTCTTTTCCGCAATTCCATCAGGCAGAAGTTTTTGGAATAGGCATACAACCAGCTCTTAAAGTAGTTGATTTTATGCTTTTTCAGGTCCCCCAGCAATTTGCTGAAGATGGAAAGGGTCGCTTCCCGCGCGGCATCCTTGTTTTTGAGGTAATTGAGGCATAAACCCAGCACAAGATGCCCATAGCGCTCATAGAGTTCTCCCACTGCCTCACGGTCGTCCTGCTGCACAAATGCAGTAATCAGGTCGTGATCTCCCAACTCGCGATATTTTGCTGCAGGTGCCGTAAGTGTGTGCTGATGCGAATTTACTTAAAAAAGGGTAAGCCCTCCTTTGTTAATTAAAATCAAATATTATCTTTGTGACAATCATAAAAGAAACTGTTTAAGTCTTACAAATATCTGCTGGCGTTTATTTGCGTTTTATCCTTCAGGTTTCAGCAGCCATCGAGCTTTGATACCCAGGCGAAAATAAAGGCTGTATTCCTCTATACTTTTACCCGTTATTTTGAGTGGCCTGAAAAGAAAAAAGCCAATACTTTCGTGATCTATGTCGTTGGTAAGAACGACAATCTTCTTGCAGAACTGGGAAATTTCGTGGGTAGGAAGAAAGTAGGGAGCCAAGAGATTGAAATTAAAAATTCTCCCGCTTTCGATGCCAGTATTCAAGCAAATATTATTTATTTTGTACCAGACGCAATGAAGCCCATTGGCGATGCTGCGAGCAAAAACAAAAGTAAAGGTGTTTTGGTCGTAGGTGAACTTGGGGGGGCTGCCAAGGCCGGTGCGGCCATAAATTTCATTGTTATTGACAATAAATTAAAGTTTGAGTATAACAAAAATTCCGCTGTGAAGGCGGGCTTAACAACGAATGAGGACTTTAAAGCTCTAGCTGCCGTAAATATTGATTAAATAATAGCTATTCGCATGTGCAAGAGGCGCCACATATTTAAAAAACTTCTACAGGGCATTCTGATGTTCCTGGGTTTCGGGCTATACAGCCAGGAAGCTACCCTGAACAGGGCTCAGCAGCTGTTCAGGGCTCAGAAGTATGAGCAGGCTGTTCTTGCAGTGGACAGTGCGGTCGCAAATCCCCAGACAACCCGCGATTTTGTCAGCTGGACAACTCGTGCTTTTTCTTACTATTATATTTATGTGAAGACGGACAAGGCAAAACTGGATTCTAGATTACGTGATACCGTGCTGATCTCCATCCGTAAATCGATTGCCTTGAATCCAGATTCGGACTATGTAGCGAATAACAAAAAGATTCTGGTTAATCTAGCCGCACATTATTTTAATCTCTCCCGCAGTCTGCTCCAGGATTCCACGAACTATGATCGCAGTCTGAAAGCCTATAACCGCTACAAGGAATTAACCCGCCTTCAAGATGCCAATCTGAATACAGATGGCAGGGATGTGGAGTATTACCTGGCCGTTGGATCGGTTTATTCTGAGGTCTTTAATGCAGATAATAGCAACCTGAAAGCCCAGCAAATTACGAAGGCAGCGCTCACCAAGGTACTGGATGTCGACCCAGAAAATGCGGGCGCCAACATGAATATGGGACTCCTCTCCTTTAATCAAGCCGTGAATATCGTTAAAGAATTGGATGGCGAAATTCCGATTGAAAAAATCGATGAGGTTCAAACAAATGTGGAGAAATTGGCTCGTCAGGCTGAAATATTCATCTACCGCGTATATAAAAATGACAATAACAACCGAAAAGCCTGTACAGCGCTCTGTTATATTTACAGAATGCTCTATCAGATTCCTAAATCGGATGAGTTTAAGAAAAAAGCAGAGATCCTAGGGGAAAAGTTCGATGCTCCAGCAGCTGATAGTAAAAATGGTAAATAGAGGAGGACACAGTGAGCAAGTTTAGATTTACTATCGGTAGAAGAATTGGTCTTGGTTTCGCACTTTTTATTCTCCTCACCGTCATCGCTTTTGTACTGACCGTTGTCACCCTGAACGACAGTAAACGTCGAACGGAAACGGTGGTGGGCCAAGTGACCCCGAGTGTAGCGGAACTGAAGGAGTTGAATTTACTTCTTCAACGTTCACAGACCGACATTTCCAAATGGTATTATAATAAGAGTGTCAACGATAAAGGTTTCCGCGATGACCTGAAGAAAATCCTTGAAAAAGAGTTTCCCTCCCGTAAAACCAAATTATCGGAATTTAGCAGGCTCTGGAGTAGTCAAGAAAAGGAACAGCTTAAAGTTATTTTTATCCGGATTGAGCGTCTGTTTGATACGTATCAGCACGAAATCATGGATCAGCTCAAAACGCTGGAGGACTACGACGACCCAACTATTTACCTGATGGCTCAAATTCCGTTTGAAGAAACGGAAACCAGCATCATCGAACTATACAAAAGTTTGGATGCGCTTATCCTCCTGAAGCAGAGAGTGGCTGAGAATGAGACGCAGGTGATGTTCAAATCCATTAATTTCCTAAAGGTTTTTGTTCAACTTCTTGGTATCGCTTTAATGTTTGGTGGGGTCCTGATTGCCTTTCTTACCACACGTTCGATTACCAAACCGATTCAGGTGCTGAAGAAAATGTTGTTGTCGATGGGACTCGGAATTCTTCCTAAGGAGCGGGTTACCGCCAGTCGCGATGAAGTAGCGGAAATGGGAAATGCCCTGAATGACCTCATTCGCAGCATGCAGCATACCACAGACTTTGCGCATGAAACGGGAGCAGGAAATTTTGACGCCTCCTATACGCCTTTAAGCAAAGATGATTCACTGGGTCACGCCCTGCTTAAAATGCGTGATGATTTAGCAGAAAACGAGCGCATGCTCGAACAAAAGGTAATCGAAAGGACGGAAGAAGTGGTCCGTCAGAAGTCTGAAATCGAAACCAAAAACGAAGAGCTCGAAATTCTCTATAAGCAGGTTACCGATAGTATTCACTACGCGAAACGAATCCAGGATGCCATCCTGCCGACAGCTAACACCATCCGTCAGCTTCTTCCGGATTCTTTCATTCTCTTTAAGCCAAAAGATATTGTCAGCGGAGATTTTTATTGGATTGAAAAGAAAAAAGATCTGGTATATTTTGCTGCTGTAGATTGCACAGGACATGGTGTACCAGGCGCCTTTATGAGTCTGGTCGGACATAATATTCTCAAAGACATTATTAATAACAGCGTCGCTGAACGACCAGGTGAAATCCTCGATCGTCTGCGCGATGGTGTGATGGATGCGCTTAAGGTCGATGATGGCGGCAAACAAGCCAAAGACGGAATGGATATGACACTTGGTGCTATCGATTTCGGAAGGATGGAACTTCAATATGCTGCGGCTTTTAATCCACTTTACATTGTCCGCGGGGGTGAATTAATTATGCACCAGGCGAACAAATTCCCAATCGGTTCCTTTATCGGGGATAAAGTAAATTTCGATAATCATATTATTCCACTTCTCCCAGGTGACCAAATTTTCGTCTTTAGTGATGGCTATGCAGATCAGTTTGGAGGACCAAGCGGAAAAAAATTCATGGTTGGAAACTTCCGGAAATTATTAACGCAAATTGCGCCCCTTGATTCGGCTGTTCAAAAACAAAAACTGAATGAAACACTCTTAAGCTGGCAGGGTGGGCAAGAGCAAGTGGACGATGTACTCGTGATTGGTGTGAAGGTCTAAGTATTTTAAAAAACATCAGAGGCGATGCTTCCGCGATGTGTTTATTTAAAATACGCTCCGGTGTGATTTGGTTTTCCCGCTCTTGTGTCCGCAAATTTACTTCTCTAACAAACGCTATCCGCTGATTATTTCTTTTCGAAAGTCTCCATTTTTTCAAGCCACGCTTGGGGTAGAATCTTACTTTTTCCACTTGTATAGTCCATGCATACCAAAGTAGTAAGAGCAGTGGAGCAGGTTTCCCAGCCGTCCTTTGTCTTTCTGCAAATACTGCTTTTTAATATAAAGCTCTTATTTCCTGCAGATTCAAAGCGCGTAAAACAAGAAATCTGGTCTCGGAGGTAGAGG
>CALPON020000038.1 GCA_943325195.2 Sphingobacterium thalpophilum
AATAATTCTTGTTAACATGAAAAAGTTCTGATTTTTTAAAATAGAATCGATGCGACCGGTTTGATCGTATCCTAACTGCCGTTAAAAAAATCAAACTAATTTAGGAGGCTGCCAAATGGGCGCTGAAAAAGAAACACAACAGGTGTTGCACTCATGAAACACTTTTTCTTCGAGTTCCTGAACCGTTGGCTTCAGAGCATAGCCAGAAAAAGCAGGCCAACCACCGAGAAGTAGACTGAGCGTGTGGCAATTGTCATGCGCTTTAAAAGGCAGACTGTGATCATGTGCATCTTCCGCACCATGCTCCTCAAGATTAATATAATGAACTAAAATAAATTCGGTAAAACTAATTTCCGATTTCCCTGCCTTGTGCTCTTGATAGTGCTCAAACAGCAGCGGCATTTTGAGCAACTCTCTTGCTTCTGTTGCTGAGGCCAGATACAAGCCTAGGGTAAATATAATTAGCAGTCTTTTCAGATGATAAAGATATAAAAAAAAGCCCCTCTCCTTACTTGCCAAAAATCCAAAGATCGAGAGAGAAGAGATCCCAAGACGCCGGCAAATAAAGTAAAATGGCGAGAATTACCAAGCGCGGAAAAACCATATTCATATCCCACATCGGTTTCATCATGCTAAAAGCCCCGCAGACAAGTATCAAGTCCAAGCCAAGTAAATAATAGGCCCAAGATTTAAAGATCCCAAGAATTAGCAGACCACCACCTACAAATTCTACCATGGATGTAAAATAGGCAGCAAAGATAAGGACAAAGGAAGGTACCTTATGCCGTTGCATTTCCAAATGAAAAAATTCGATAACGCCAGAGATTTTAACACGAAAAATTTTGTCGTAACCCTGAAAGAAAAATAAAATCCCCAAAATGACCCGTAGTATAAACACTAAGAAGGCTTCTTGATTTATAAACATAAACTTGTTTTATTATTAAAGATACTACTATTTTTCCCTTACTCCAAGTATAAAAACCGCCAGTAAAATATATTTTCAAGTGGCTTGCGAGCAGTTTGGCATAGACCACAGAGAGTTGAAATATTCCTACTATTCCATAGCAGAAAACCTTATGCCTCAAAAAGGCTATTGTTAAGACCGCAAGTATAATCGTTGAGCCTTCGGAGATTTACAATTTACAGTCGTCTTCAATTCGGGCCGCGGCGGCCACCTCAATCACTGCTTCTTATACGGAAGGCAAGACCCCTGCTAAATATCAAAGATCCGCAATGTAAGTATTGCCAAGTAATTATTGATGCTGTTTAATCAGGGAGATTAACTGACTGGCAGGCACTACACCAGCTTGTTTCCAGACGATTTGTCCTTTTTTAAAAAGGATCAGAGTCGGTACAGAGCGAATTTGATAAGCGGCGGCGGCGGCAGGATTTTTATCGATGTCCACTTTCACAACCACTGCCTTATTTCCCAGACTAGCTTTTGTTTCTTCGAGAATAGGTGCCATAGTTTTACAAGGTCCGCACCATGTTGCAAAAAAATCAACAAGTACTGGTTGATCAGAATTAATAAGTTGATTAAACTTGTCCATCGTATTTTTTTATTGGTAGTTCGCAATCGCTTGTCTGACAAGCAGCGCAGGCATTCACGTATACATGAACCATTAAGAACACCCCTGCACCGGCCAGTACCCAGTCTCTCTGCAAAGCTCCTGCCAGCAGCGAACCAAGTCCAGCAAGGAGACGCGTCACTCGCCATAAATTCCAGGAGCCCCAGTTAAATTGAAATCGTTTTAACTTTTTCACATTCGGTATAATTGCGACTACAAATATCGTCACATTTATTCCAATAGAACGTAACAAATGTTACTGAGCCTGCTTTGCAGTAGAATCTGCATTTTTAAACCCAAAATCCTCTGGGCTTCAGCAACTTCCATTTTGGCAGAAGGGCTTTTAATTCGATGCTCCACAACACCATTAATCGCGTGAATGGACCGGAATTAGAAAACTGGACAAGAACGCTAGCAATAAAAAAATCTTGATTGGCTTACTCAAAAACTCTTTAACACATCGCTATGACTGAGCGCATAATGATAACCAATTTGATAGATCTCCTCCGCTTTTTTAAAATCAAACATCGAATAATCTGACAAAAGAGGCGGCTCCAGAAAAAGTTCACAGTGATGTTTTTTTACTGCTACCTCTGTGTAGAGGGACATATGATACCCGCGATCAAAAATCTCTGCCATTCCTAGTTTACGACTGGTGGCGGCAACAGAATTACAATATGAACCAATGAGTACATCGCAGCTCTTCCGGATGGATTCTACCGGAAAACAATCACCAGCACTACCGTCAATCAGCAATTTCCCTTCTCTTAGCACAGGCTCAAAGAGCACCGGGATCGCTGATGAGGCCAACAGTGCACTCACCACATCACCTTCTGACAGAATCACCAACTCCCCTGTCTGCACGTCAGCAGCACTCAGAAAAACGGGGATATTCAGTGAACTAAACGTTCGATTACCAAGATAGTTGCGGAATAATTTTTCATTCGACTCAACAGTTAACAATCCTTTTTTACTGAAGGCGAAGTCATGCCATCTGAAAAAATTGTTCTCGACAACAATCGAAAAAATCTCCTCAATGCTAAATCCCGCTGAATAAAACGCACTGATCATGGCGCCAGCGCTGGTTCCACTCAGGACAGATAGGCTTACTACCAACTCCTCCAGCGCTTTTAATAGACCAAGATGGGCAATGCCCCTTGCTCCGCCCCCAGAAAGGGCCAGGCCAACCTTTACCTTGTTTGACATACTAAACTTACGGTCAAGTGGATTAGTCGACAATCAACTGTCCTTTTGAAATCACCTCAGCGCCTTCATAAACCGTAAAGAGATAATGGCCCCGAGAATGCGCGCTTAAATCGATGAACATTTCCGAATGCTCAACAGCAACTTGCTGAATCAATCTGCCACTCAGGTCGGCAATCACCAAAACCTGTCCAACCCGAAGATTCGAAAATTTAAATTTATCCTTTGAGGGATTCGGAAATACAAGTACCTGGCTATCCCTTAGAAGTCCATGACTGAGTCCGGTCGTATTTGGCAACGCCGGCTTATAACCTTTGGTGGTGAAATGACGGATTTCGGAATCGCGGTAAAAACCGCCATTATTTACTTTTATCTTCCAGTAGTACTTTTGCCGCGCTGGTAAAAATGTTGCATTGTAAGAAACCCCAGCGAGATCAACTGATTTTACCGTGTCCGTAAAAAGTGAATCCCTGGCAATATCAACGTGGTAGATAATGCCATCCTGGACAGTATTCCACTGCAGAGTAACAATGGTGGTATCCACGGCACTGCTATCGTTGCGGGGACGTATGAGCATCGGGGGCTGCGGCACTGTGTCATTCACGCCAATAAAGCGAATAAACATCTCCACCTTGTTCACGGGCCGCTGAGTGCCAGTGACGGTAGATGAATTAACGATTTGGTCCACAACATTCATTCCTGAAGTCACCCGCCCGTAAACACTGTAATTATTATTAAGACTCGCTGCCTGCGCCACACAAATAAAAAACTGAGATGTCGCTGAATTGATGTTGTTGGAGCGGGCTGCCGATAAAATCCCACGTTCATGGCGGGCCACCGAGAACTCTGCCTTAACGGTCGGCTGCGATGACTGGCCAAAACCCCAGGATGAAACAGGACCACTACGGGAATTTGGATCCCCGCCTTGAATTACAAAGCCCGGAACCACCCGGTGAAAAGCGGTGGTATCATAAAATTTTTTGGAAACCAGGGAGTCGAAATTCCGAACATGATAGGGCGCAATATTCTGAAACATTTCTAGCCTAATGATGCCAAGTGTGCTATTGTTTTGGGTGGCTAGAATTTCATACCGCGGTTTTCCAGAATACTGCGACTGAGCAGAACTATTAAGCGCGACGAACACGACAAAAAAAGACAGCAGAAAACTTCTGAAATAGGTCATGATTTATAAATGCTTTAGAGATTTACTAGTTAAAGATAAGCGGATGAAGGCAGTATTCAAAATATATTCTTCACTTATACATTAGAAAAAGGAGTGACTCCAGCAGTTTTCATTTCTACTTTTTCCAGCGCCGTAGCTGCGGAATACGCTTCACAAAAAGACCGCCCATCAGTCCCATTAAAAAGCCCATGGCTTTCATTTTGCCTTTTACTAAGCTCTGCATCTGCGCTAGGGTCAGGTCAGGCTGTGTATATCGTCCCTGCTGATAACAATTACTGCAGTACAACAAGCTCTTACTGCCATCCCGCTCCGTGCCCCCATGCTGAGGATCACTTTTAAGTGGCATACTGCAACTCTGACAAATTTTATTCTCTTTCATTACACAAAAACTCAGATGGCCGTACCTCTTTCATCTGTTTCTTCTTCCAGATCAATCAGTGGTTTTTCGATAATTTCCTGCTTCAGACTTTTCCGGTGAATGCTCAGTAGGATGGCAGGTAATAAGATCAGATTAGTAAACATGGACATAATCAATGTGAGAGAAACCAAAACGCCCATCGCCGCCGTCCCACCAAAACTGGAAGCCGAAAAAATCGCAAATCCACAGAACAAGATAATGGAAGTGTAAAGCATACTGAGTCCCGTATCATGAATAGCTGCGGAAATGGCTGCAGCAGCGGTTTTCTTATGCTTTTTTAATTCCTGTCGGTATTTGGTCAAAAAATAAATGGTCCCGTCCGATGAAATACCAAATGCAATACTAAAAATCAAAATTGTGGATGGCTTAAATCGGATATCCAGCAAACCCATGACACCAGCGGTGATTACAAGGGGAATCAAACAAGGTAACTTTGATAGGATGATGATACGGACCGAACGAAACAGTGCGATCCCCACCAAAGCAATCAGTATAATTTCAATAACAAGACTTTCCAGCAAATTACTCAATAGGTAATCATTGCTCTTAAGGAAAACCAGACTATGTCCAGTTGTATGCACAGTGTACTCTTTTGGATCGAAGATGGAATCAATTCTTGGCTTAAGCTCCGCCATCAGCGCTTTCATTTTTTTACTACCAATATCTTTTGCTTGATAAGAAATTCGTGTCACCTGTTTGCTACTGTCGATGAAATTCTCCAATTTGTTGTGCTGTCCTTTCAGTGAGCCGGTAAACTCTGATAAAGTTTTCAGGTCAGAAACGCCGGGAAGTTTGAAAAACTTCGCATCCCCGCCACGGTAAGCCTGATAGCTAAATTTCACACCCTCTACAATAGAAAGTGGTTTTGAAAAGACATCATATTCCGCAAAGGTCTTTTCAAGCAATTTAATTTTATATAAAGCCCTTGCATTATCTGCAAACAGCCCATTTGGCTTGCGGGTATCAACTGAAATTTCAAAAGGTAGTACTCCCTTAAAATTATCCTCAAAAAAGTGAAGGTCTTCATAAACGGGATCGCGCTCGGGCAAGTCATCCACCACATAGCCATTCATATCAATATAAGTCATGCCCCAAATGGAAACGGCGGTGACGATTGCAGTCACGAGGTAAATGGCAGCGCGCCGCTTCTGCACCAAGTGGTCAATCCAATCCAGAATCTTATTGATGCGTTTACCTTCTTGGTGTCGGGTATGCTTTGCTTTCGGCGCAGGAAGAAGGTTGAGTACGATTGGAATCATAATGAGGGTGATAAAATAGGTGGCCATCACACTAATCGCGGCAACGACTCCAAATTCTACCAGCATGGAACTCTTGGTGAAATACAAAACACCAAATCCAATGGCAGTGGTGATATTAGCCAAAAACAAGGTAATGCCAATTGTCTCAATACTCCTCTGCAAAGCCTTAATTTTATTGCCATGCAGCATAAATTCGGCCTGGTATTTATTAATCAGGAAGATGCAATTCGGCAGACCAATCACCATGATCAAGGGCGCAATTAATCCAGAAAGCACCGTAATGCGGTACCCAAATAATTCCATAATGCCGATAGACCAGACGACACCGATAATCACAACCACAAGAGAGTAGATAACGGTGTTTACGGAACGGAAAAATAACCAAAGAATTAATGCAGTCACCAGAACAGCGAGCACGAGGAACAAGGTCATCTCACTTCGCACTTTCGTCATGAGTTCGGACCGAATATAAGGCATGCCGCTGTAATGCATGTCTACACTGTGTTTCTCAGCAAAAAGTTCACCTTCTCGCTTAATTTCCTTCGCCATCAATAAGCGGCGTTCGGAATCCAAATCTTTTTTCTTGAAAGTAATGGCCATCAAGGTAGCACCCGTTTTCTTATTGTAAATGATGCCATCGTAAAATGGAAGATTGTCAATTTCTGCTTTCAGCGAGTCTACATGCGCCTGATTGCGAACTCCTTCTCGGATGATGGGGACAAAATCAAAACGTTCAAGACTATCGTTACGTTGTAATTTGTAGATAGTACTCACAGCAATGATATCTCGGACCCCCGCGATAGCACGAATGCGGTTACCCAATTCATACCAGTCTTTAAATTTCTCGTATTTATAAAAATCTTGGTCCTGAAAGCCAATGACCATTACATTCCCATCTTCACCAAACTGTTTTTTAAAATCACGGTACTCAATAAAAGTACTATCGTCGTCCGGCAAAATTTTCGCGAACTCATAAGACAGCTGCATCTTACTGGCCTGAAAACCCATAAAAACGGTCAAGAGCAGTACGACCAGCGTATACGCTAATTTATACTTAAGAATTGAAGTCGATAGAAATTTCCACATACACTTGCGTGATCATTAATGCAATACTCGTTTTTTAATCATACCGCCTTTTGTATCCTTGATACTACTCATGATGACAAAAGCAGCGGGGTCAATTTTCTCGATCTCTGCGTTAAGTTTTGCAACTTCCAGACGCGTGATGACAGAGTATATGATATCCACCTCTCCCTTTTTCTCCCCCGTTTTTCCAAATCCCCTTGAGCCTTTGTAAATGGTAACCCCACGCCCAAGAGTATCGGTAATCATCAGCCTAATTTCCTCATTTTTGGCACTAATGATGGTAACACCTGTATACTCCTCTATCCCCTCAATAATAAAATCAACAGTTTTAGAGGCACTAAGATACGTCAAAATTGAATATAATGCGGTTTCGAAACTCAATAACCAGGCCGCAAATCCAAAGATGATAATATTGACGATGAGAATAATGTCGCCGATGGTTAAACCCGTACGCTTACTGAATGCAATGGCCATGACTTCGGTCCCGTCAATAACGCCACCGCCCCTCATCGTCAGACCAATACCCGCACCAAGAAAAAAGCCACCAAAGACACTTACCAGCAATTTATCATTGGTCATCACCGGAAACTCCACCAGTGCCAGCACCATTGCCAGGGCAAGGACACCGATAGCGGTTTTGAACATAAAATTTAAACTAATCAGCCTGGCGCCCATCACCATAAAGGGAATGTTGAGCACAATGATGAGCCAGGACAAAGGGAAACCAAACACGGCATTTAAGAGCAGAGAAATACCCGTAATGCCCCCATCAATAAAGTCATTACTCAATAAAAAACTTTTTAATCCGAAGGCAGCGGAAAAGACGCCGATTAAAATCAAAAATCCATTAATGGTCTCGCGTCGCAGAATTCTCCGCAGTATAAGGAATGCTTTCGCTTGTTCTCTTTTGGTTTTTGCACTAGCAGAACGCTTATCTATTTTTCGGATCGCTCTTACTCCTATATCTTCAAACAATGGTTTCATAAGCAGGTTAATAATAAGAAAAAAACAGGGGCCCGACAAGGAAAGTAAAAAGTTAAAACGCTAAAAAACTCTAATGCAGGCGTCGGAGTTTGCAAAGAGCGGGTGCGGGAGGAGAAATTTCGCTGGCACAGGATTTGAAAGCCTTCTTGTGAGTTTCTAAGCTTGCTAAACACAAGTCGTCTTTCGGATCATCCGACACGGGAACTCTTAAAAGAGGCTCCACCAGGGGCCTCTTTATTTTTATCTCAGCTGCACTGCTCAGCTGTTAAGCGGAGACGGGTGAAAAAAGCGATACAAAATGGCTACTAAAAAACGGGAATCACGAGAATTTGTCGATTCAAATGAACGTTTTATCTTTACCCAAAATTTATTTATGAAAAAAATTCTATTTTTCTTCCTATTTTCCCCCGTATTCACAGCCTTTTCTCAAGTTAAAACCTTAAAAGCAGGACAGTGCTTTGACATCACTTTGCCAGTGTGGATGTCAAAAACAGCGGGCATCAACAGTGCAGCATCGATTCAATATAAAAATGTGGTCAAAGATGTATACGGCTTTGTGATTTATGATTCCAAAGAGGAGCTGGGTTTTTTAGAAATGGTTTATGGTTCGGTGAATGAGTTTTATGATAGTTTTATTGTCGATTTTCTGAAGGATGAAGAAAAAAGACAGGTCTCTAAAGCCATATATACGAGCTCTGGGGGTACCAATTTTGTAGAGGCAGATGTGACCTATTTCGACAAGGATGCACAGACAGAAATCTATTATCTGGTCGGTGTCGTGGAAACTAAAACGTCATTTTATAAAGTCCTGAGCTGGTGCTCAAAAGACAACAAAGACAAATTCAAAGCAGACTTTCAGAAAATTATTTACAGTTTAAAGGACTAAGTGTTCAAAGGGCTTCAAATTGATGCTCTTCAAAATTTAATTTGATAATAGACGACTTTTTTAGTCTCAAAAAACGCTTCGCTGAAAAACTCTTTGAGTTCGAAGAAGCGTGCCTTTTCAAAGTATCGTCCGAACTCTTCCTCTAAATCGCCGCCCTTCAGGTAAAGAATTCCATTGGGCAGCGGATTAAATTGCTCAGCCAAAAATTTCGTCCGTACCCAATTATAAAAAACAGGGAACTCGGTCACCGCGCGGCTCACCACAAAATGGAAGCGGTCCTTAACCTCTTCAGCACGCGCATGAAAAGCGGAGAGATTCTTTAGACCAAGGGCCTGAGACACCTCATTCACCACTTTAATTTTTTTTCCAATGCTATCCACCAAGGTAAACTGGCATTCGGGAAAAAGAATTGCCAGAGGAATTCCCGGAAATCCCCCACCAGTGCCGACATCCAGTATTTTTGTTCCTGCCTGAAAGGACATCACCTTTGCAATACCCAGCGAATGCAAAACGTGCCGCTCATAGAGTGAGAAAATATCTTTACGAGAAATCACATTGATCTGCCCATTCCAATGGGTATACAAGTCCTGCAAAGCTGAAAACTGTTCTATTTGCTGGGGACTCAAATCAGGAAAATACCCTAAGAGTAACGTAACCGAATCAGGCGTTTCCTTCTCCATTTTTTAATGCGTTATATAATAAATCCCGCGCGCGGAAGAGCTGCGCTTTAATTGTTCCAATCGGTAAATTTAGTCGCTGAGAAATCTCTTCATGACTTAACTCCTGATAATAAAAAAGTTCGATCATTTCCCGATACTTCGGTTTGAGGTTATCTACCAGGATGCGCAGATGACTATTTTTTTGTTTGCGAATAAACGTCTCTTCCGGATCGGCCGTACCTGACTTTATATTCTGAGAATGATCCTGTCCTTCATAGTCATCAGACTTGTTATCAATAGAGACCGTGAATTTCTGCTTTTTGCGACGAAGAAAATCAATGGCATTATTACTGGCGATTTTAAAAAGCCAAGTACTGAAGGCGAAATCGGGACTGTATTGATCCAACTTTTTAAATGCACGCCCAAATGCTTCTATTGTGAGATCCTCTGCATCATCTTTGTTATTGCACATCTTCATCATGGTGAAGTATACGCTTTCACGATAACGCTGTAACAGCTCAGCATACGCTTTTTGATCCCCCTGATCCAATGCACGCCTAACCAGGCGGTAATCGTAGACCGCTTTGGTCGTCAGTTTCTGTTCATTGTTATCTTCTAGCTCGTCCATTTATTTGGCTTGTAAATGAATTTACCTACCTGAAAGATAGGATAAATGAACAGAAGTATCAACTCATAAGCCACACTACCTAGCAATAAATCCCGCTCATTCAGGCGTTTCGCCGCCCTGCTGAAAACAAGCCATTGCAGACCTGCTTTTACTAAAAGGATAATTGGTATGAGTAATAAAGTCTGCATAAAGAAAAAAAGCGGTAACAGACTAAAGTAAAAAAAGTACTGCGAAAAATAGTTAAATCCAATCAGTATTTTGCTTTCCCGGCTGTACAAAGGCGCGGTGCATAGGTGTCTACTTTTCTGAATCATCCAGTCCCGAAATGTTTTCTCCGGCTTTGAGTACGTCATCGCTTCTTTGCAAATCGCCACAGCGGTGTTGGAGCTGGTGCCGGTCTGATTCACCAACAAATCATCGTCCCCACTGTTAATATGGTAATGACGGCTAAATCCTTTTTCCCTAAAAAAAAGTGTGCTGGTGTAGGCAAGATTGCGTCCTACCCCCATGTATGGTTTTTTTCGGACTGCTGCAGACAGGTAATTGACTGCAATAATAAAAGAATCATAGCGAATCAGCCGGTTCAATAGTCCTTTTCCCTTTTCATAGGCGCCATATCCAAGAACAATCTCCTTATCAATACTGAATTCTGCCGCCATACTCCTTAACCATTGATCTCCGGCGGGATAACAATCCGCATCCGTCATGAGCAACTGTTTGTGTTTAGCCGCTTTTATCCCAACCAGCATGGCGAATTTTTTCCCGTGTTTGTAGTAGGGATCTTCTTTAATGTTGGCTTTTCGCAGATTGGGGAAAATTTTCGCAAACTCATCAATCACATTTTCCGTATTATCCCAACTGCAATCATTCACCACAATCACTTCAAATTCAGGATAGTCCTGCGTCAGCACCTTTGGCAGAAAGTCGGTAAGATTTTCATCTTCATTCTTAGCGCAGATAATCACGGATACCGGAAGCAGAGTGCCTTGCCCCGTTCCGTTTCTTTTGTAACGAGCCACAGGAAGCACACCAAGCAGGTAATTAATAATAAGTATAATCAGTGCAAGAACGGCGAGAAGACTACAAATCTCGGGAGCATTGACCTGCTGGAAATCGGGAAAAAACATAATCAAAGTTATCATGCCCCATCCCACTAAAATGGAATATCTTTGCTTTTATTAAACAAAATAATTAACAATGAGTGCAGGACTGAAGGCCGTCATCTTCGATATGGACGGGGTTTTAATGGATAGCGAAGATTTGTGGCGTCAGGCAATGATTCAAGCCTATGGCGAATTTGGGATGCCAGTCAGTATCGAGCAATGCAAACAGACCATGGGCATGCGCATTCATGAAGTCACTCAGCTGTGGCTCAAGCACTTTAACAGCAAAGCAGCAAACAACGAGGTGGTAGACCGAGTGGTCGCTCTCTTGCTTAACCTCATCGAAAAAGAAGGGAAATTTATTGCCGGGATTCCCGAAATACTGGACCATTTGCAACAAAAACAGATTCCTATGGGATTAGCTACTTCCTCTTCTGTGGAATTGATGGAAGCTATTCTCCACAAACTGGGCATTCGGCACTATCTAAAATCTCGGGTTTCTGCCGAGGCACTCACATTTGGCAAACCCCATCCGGAAGTTTTTCTGAACTGCGCTGCCGAATTAAAGATTGCCCCGCAATACTGTCTGGTAATTGAAGATAGCCTCAATGGCGTCATCGCCGCAAAAGCAGCACAGATGAAGGTGATTGCCGTGCCTGATAGCGACCATCAAAAAGATCAACGCTTTCTGGTGGCAGATTATCTTTACACAACCATGCCGGAAACCCTGCCCCTCATCCGCAAACTATTCTAAACTGGGGGTTTGCCCGATAATTCTATCTTTGTAACATTGAAATTCGACTTACTCAATACCGACCCGCAAAGCAAAGCCCGCAGCGGCCTGCTGCATACCGCTCATGGTGTAATTGAGACACCCATTTTTATGCCCGTTGGCACTGCCGGAACAGTCAAAGGCGTGCATCAACGAGAATTAAAAGACGATATTGGTGCTCAAATCATTCTTGGTAATACCTATCACCTCTACCTTCGTCCAGGTCTTGATATCATCGAAAAAGCAGGGGGACTGCATCGCTTTAATGGCTGGGATAAGCCCCTGCTGACCGATAGCGGAGGCTACCAGATTTTTTCCCTTTCTGCGCAACGTAAATTAACAGAAGAAGGTGCCACTTTCAAAAGTCATATCGATGGAAGTAAACACTTTTTTTCCCCCGAAGGCGTTATGGATATTCAGCGCCGTATTGGTGCAGATATTATCATGGCCTTTGACGAATGCACACCATACCCCTGCGATTATAAGTACGCAAAAAATAGTCTGGCGCTGACCCACCGATGGCTGGATCGATGCATCAACCGTTTTTCAGAAACAGAACCCTTATACGGCTACGAGCAGGCCTTATTTCCAATTGTTCAAGGCAGTGTTTATAAGGACCTTCGTTTGGAGAGTGCTGAATACATCGCTTCAAAAAATGCCCACGGTAACGCCATTGGCGGTCTCAGCGTTGGCGAACCGGCCGAAGAAATGTACGCCATGACAGAAGCCGTCACAGCCGTCCTGCCTGCTGAAAAACCTCGCTACCTGATGGGTGTCGGTACACCGGTCAACATTCTCGAATGCATCGCACTTGGCATTGATATGTTTGATTGCGTTATGCCTACACGGAATGCACGACACGGACTGCTCTTCACAAGTCAAGGCATTATCAATATCCGCAATGAGAAATGGAAAGATGATTTTTCAATGCTGGATGAACAGGGAACAACCTATGTAGATAAAGTTTATAGCAAAGCCTACTTACGTCATCTACTTGTGTGTAACGAACTGCTGGCTGCACAAATTGCTTCCGTACACAATTTGGGATTCTACCTGTGGCTAGTAAAAGAGGCGCGACGTCAAATCACAGAAGGAACCTTTACTGCCTGGAAAAATAAAATGGTACCGCTGGTGTCGCAACGTCTGTAAATGCTCAAAAAGCTGGATAAATATATATTGAAGAAATTTCTTTCGACTTTCTTCTTTTCCATCACCCTTATCCTGATGATCTTTATTGTATTCGACATTAAAGATAAATTGCCGACTTTCTCTACCAATGACATTCCACTCAAAGAAATTGTGGTAGACTACTACCTAATGTTCATTCCCTACTACGGCAACCTTTTCTCTCCCCTCTTTATTTTTATTTCTGTCATCTTTTTCACAAGTAAGATGGCGCAACAGACTGAATTTATTGCAATCCTCAGTAGTGGAACAAGTTTCAGACGAATCCTGCGTCCCTATATCATCGGTGCATTTCTCATTGCAGGCGCCTCCCTTGTCCTCAATCACTTTATTCTTCCAAAGGCCTTCAAAATAAAAATCGGCTTTGAAGATAAATGGATAAATAAAAACTACACCAATAACGACCATAACATTCATATGAAAATAGGCCCCAACCGCCTGCTCTATCTCGAAAGTTATGACAACAAAATAAACACAGCCTATAAAATAAGTCTTGAGGAAATTGTAAATAATAAGCAGACCTATTTCCTTTCGGCCGATAACATGGTCTGGGACAGCCTTCATTCCAACTGGCTCATGACGAATGTGCGTGAACGTCGAATTATTGCTCAGGACCGACTTGACACCATTAGGAATCAAAAACCAATCTATAAACAATTTAATACTTTTCTTCCTTCCAAAAACATGAAACTTGAATTTGCGCCAATTGATATGTGGCGCGATGAAAGTAAAATAGAAACCAAACCGTATTTCGAACTGAAGGATTATATTCTTCGTGAAAAATTAAAGGGCAGCAGTCGAATCGTACTTTATGAAGTAGAACTTTATAAACGCAGTTCCTTTCCATTTGCCACTTTTATTCTCACCATCATAGGTGTCTGTGTTTCTTCTCGTAAAGTGCGCGGAGGGGTGGGTCTGCAAATAGCACTGGGATTGTTTCTGAGCTGTATTTACATTATGCTTATGTACGTTTTCACCACGATTGCTACCACAGGTAATGTGATGCCACTGATTGGTGTGTGGACTCCGAATATCATCTTCTCCTTTGTTGCACTTTATTTATACAAGACAGCGCAAAAATGAAAAATCTAATTCAAGCCTTCCGTCAGCGCTATTCTCCCCTGAATCAATTGCTCATCTTGGGACTCTTTTTTCGCCTGCTAGCAGTAGTGTTCAGCAAAGGCTTCGGCTGGCATGATGATCATTTTCTCATTATAGAAGCTTCGCAAAGCTGGGTCGATCATGAGGATTACAATGACTGGCTGCCAAGTCCCGATGCGCCGAATCGCGAACCTTCTGGTCACTCTTTATTTTACACAGGTCTACACTACTTTTTTTTTAAAGCATTAACAGCAGGGGGAATTGCGGACCCTCAGGCAAAAATGTATTTTATCCGCCTTCTGCACGCCTTATGGTCCTTACTCATCATTGTCTATGGCTACAAAATAGCACGGCGCTATGGCGGGGAAAGAGCAGCTTGGTATGCCGGCCTTTTCCTGAGTTTAGGCTGGTTTATGCCCTTTATCAGTGTGCGAAATCTAGTGGAATTCGTCTGTGTACCCTTAATTCTCATTAGTACTTATCACCTCGGATCGGAGCGCTTGTCCTATCGGCATATTTTTATCGCGGGGCTTTGTATGGGCCTCGCCTTCAGTATTCGGTTTCAAAGTTTATTTATTACTGCAGGATTGGGATTAGCTATGATTATTCAACGTCGCAAATTCCTTCAGATTGGTTTTTTCGGGCTTGTCTGCCTTTTCTTTATTGTGCTTGTTCAGGGGGGTATAGACGTAATCATCTGGCACCGTCCCTTTGCAGAATTACAGGGCTATGTGGATTATAACATTCATAACTCCGATCAGTACGGCCACAACATCTGGCACATGTATTTTGATTTGATTCTCGGTCTGCTTATTCCTCCTTTAAGCTTTGCCCTGTTCGCGGGTTATTTTTCTTCCTGGAAAAAAACGAGCCTGTTGTTCTGGCCTGTGCTTATCTATCTGGCCTTCCACACCTACTTTCCAAACAAACAAGAACGCTTTGTCATGACCATTCTGCCGCTCATCATGATTTCAGGAACCGTCGGTATGCTAGAACTAAAAGACCGCTACAGTGCCCGCATAAAACCGGCATTGCTGCGCTTTTCCAAGTACTTTGTGATTAGCATCAACCTGACTCTGCTAATCGTGCTTTCCGTTTCCTATAGCAAACGGCATCGTGTGGAATCCATGTGCTACCTCGATAAAAAATTAAATTCGCCGGAATTTATTGTGGATGATAGTAATAATTGGGACTACCTAATGCCTCCACTCTATTATTATGGAAGATGGATAAAGGTGAAAGGAATAACCCAGGCTTATCCAGCGTCCAGCGTGTATCATTATTATTTTTCGGAGAATACAAAACGTGAAAAGCCCAAATACATTGTTTTTTGGGAAGCCAAGAATTTAGAACAACGTATTGACAGTGTTCGCAAATACTGGCCCGGCATCCGCTATGAAACCACCATTGAGGCAAGTTTTATCGACAAGACGCTTTATTGGCTCAATCCGGAAAATAGCAATGAGACCGCCGAAATTTACCGACTTCAATAAATAATTAGTTTTTTGCGAAACTGCAAGGCGGGAATCGTCACTACATAGAGTCCCGGGGACAAGGCTGCACTTTCGATTTCAGCTGAGGTACCGCGCATTAACTCCCCACCGCTGACAGTCTGCAGCAGCCATTGCTCTGTGGTACTTGCTGCCAGATGAATAATGTCCCCGTGTTCTGCGGGATTGGGATAAACAAGGTCCTGCTGCATGGTTTGCTCCTCCAATCCCGTTGCTGGCGAAGAGTGGATTACGCCGATAGCATCTAGGTCGAATCCTCCCTGTGGAAAAGGCGTCGGCCAGGGGTCATTGATCTTTCGTCCCGCCGCGTCGCGGGAACAGTAGGCGGAATTCAGACTTCCCACCACATCTACCACTTTAATATGCGTAATTGCCTGCAGGTTAAGAGTTGGAATGCCGCTGAGGACATTCAGATCGAAAGGCGTTCCATATCCCGAAGCATACTTACCGGCAAGGTGATTTAGTTTACGTGCATCCGTATTGCCAAAGGTGCCCGTCTGCAACGTAGTATCGGTATGAGATTCCGCGGGGAAGCGGAAGAAATTTAAACCATCGCTACTTACTTCCACAAATGCCAGCTCAAGAAACAAACCGTCGAAACTATTTTCAAAAACAGCGAAGTCAAAACCGGGTCCGTCATACACTGGTTTATTAAACGTGCAGATGGCACTGCCGCCGTCTCCCAGACTCACTGAGCCCTTTTCAAGCGGCAGGCCGGTACAATTTTGATCATCACCTGCACTGGCAGGTCCGAGGGTGGGAGCGGAAATATCCTGCCAGCCTCGTTGAATAAACCCCTGAACTGCCCAGTCCTTAAATATGCTGGAATCCTTTGAAATTGCAGTGCTACCAACTTGTCCCGCCGGGGGTGGAAATGTCTGAGCTAAGAGGAATGCCTGATGAAGAAAAAATATAATAAAAACACCAAACCTCCGCGCAAACGGAGCTGCCACTATCGAATAATTAGTCCTCCACATCTTGTTCAATTTGCGCATAACATTCTTGGGAAAAAGCAGGGTCTTTTTGAGTTCCTTTTCCCGGGAACAGCAGACCGTCAGGGGGCAGGTCTCCTGGCTCACCTCCTTTGGATTGGTCGCCTTCCCGCATAAGCAGTGGCAGAATGACCTTTCAGGACGGTTCACAGTTGCGGGTACAGCCGCGGAATGACCGCGTTCCCTTTTAAAACCGAATCATCGGTTACCTCTTGACATGACAAAGATAAATAAAAATACGAAGGGACATGGGCGGTAGCAATTTCATCCATCGTGCTGCACTGTCAATATCCTGGGGAAATCCCTGTCTGCTGCCCCTACGATAAGCCTCTATTCTGCGGCTCAACCTCAAGCCAAAAGCGTGTTGCTTTTTATAAAGATCTCAAAAACTCGAAAAACAACCGAACACCACAGCCTGTTCCTCCTTTGCCCCTGTAACTATCCTTGGCGGCGAGGAAAGCAGGTCCAGCAATGTCAAGGTGGTAATAGGGATAGTCGGTGTATTTCAGTAAAAATCGACCGGCAGTGATAGAGCCTGCATAGGGACCTCCAATATTTTTCTGATCGGCCAGATCACTTTTTAGAAGTTCATCGTAATCTTCCCAAAAAGGCATTTCGGCAATTCGCTCATGCACCTGAAAGGAGGCTTCTAACAGAGCGTCTTTTAAGCGACCTTCAGCGGTACCCATGCCAACGACGCCACTTGTTCCGATTGCCGCCACCGCGGCGCCGGTCAGCGTGGCAATATCAATCACCAATTCCGGCTTGTAACGTTTGGCGAAATGCAGGGCATCCGCTAATATCATCCGACCTTCTGCGTCTGAATTCAGCATCTCCACGGTTGAACCATCCATCATGGTAATAATATCGCCGGGTGCAAAAGCGTTAAATCCGGGACGATTGTCCGTGGCAGGCACAAGACCGATGACGTGCTGAGGGATTCCTGCTTTTGCGATGGCGTACATTGCAGCACCAACTGCTGCAGCGCCGGCCATGTCGCACTTCATGCTGTCCATGCTATTGGGAGTAGGTTTTAAACTCAATCCGCCCGTGTCATAGACCACGCCTTTTCCGACCAATACAATCGGCTTTTTATTTTTTGCACCAGCCGGTTTATATTCCATAACTGTAAAGCTGGGATCATCAACACTTCCAGCATTAACAGCAAGCAGTCCGCCCATTTTCAATTTCTGAATACCTTTCTTGTCATACACCTGCACATCAAAGCCTGCATCTTTACCCATCCTCTTGAAAGCTTGAGCAAGAGCCGTGGCATTTAAGATGTTGACAGGTTCATTGACGAGATTGCGGGCCAGCTGGACCGCCTCGCAGACCGAGGAAAGCTCTTTCACCGTAGCAGCGGTATACGATTTTCCGATGAGTATTATTTCTGAAAGGGTGTTTTGCTGTGCTTTAGCAGAAGTCTTATGCTTCAAAAACTGATAGTTCGCAAGATAGAGACCTTCCGCTGCAGTGACGGTCAATTCGGGCAGACTGGTCTGATTAAAAATACAAATACTGCTTCCTTTTAACAAATTAACAGCATCGGCGGCTTGAGCAGCATAGCGCCGCACTTCCTCACGGAGTTTGGGTTTTACGGAAGTTTCTTTTGTAACAAGAATATTTACACTGCTGCCGATGTAGTTGTATTGCAGCCAGACTGAAGCGTTTTTGTTTTTATCCACTGCTTCAGCGAGACGTTTTTTAAAATAACTTTCTACTTTCTCTGGTAGATCAAACTCATTTCTGAAGGCAGACGTGATGATAAATAAATGTTGGGCATTAGCAACTTTGTCCTTTGTCGTAATTTTAGTCATAACTAAGCAAGTGTATTTGCCTAGAAATATACTAAGAATTGAAAAAAAATCAAGAATTAAATTGTAATTTGGCGAAAAATGCAGTTCGCCCTATCAACAGTAATATATAAATTTATAACCTCATGAGAGTGTATTTTATCCGTCTCTGCATCTTCTTTCTAGCGATTAATTTTTCGCTGGCTCAGACCTCCGCGCTTATTAGAAAAGCGGAAAGCAATGTAGAGAAAGGAAACCTAAAGGAAGCCATTAGTAATTATAAAGCAGCATTAGCAAATGAACCGGGGAACTGGAAAGCGAACTTGGGACTGGGTTTGATTTACTCGGAGTTTCTTGATAATTATGTCACCGCACAGCCATACCTCGAAACAGCAATGCAAAAACCCGTGCGCGACACAGCCTATGATTTAATTTACGCTCTTGGCAAATGTTATCAGTATGCAGAAGACTATTCACGTGCACTTAGTTTCTACAGTCGACTGCAAAATGTGGTAGATACAGAGGATGAAAGTGATTTCGAAAAAGTGGTCGAAAAACGAAAGGCGGATTGTCTCTTCGCGCAAGCCAATGCCACCGTGACAGCCGATCCGAATATTTACTTCGCTAATGCCGGCAAAAACATAAATACGGAAATGCCAGAATATGTGCCAGTCATGGCGGGACAGCAGGACCTCATCTTCACGTCCAAGCGTCAGGACGATCCCAAAGAAGAATTAAACTTTGTCGACGGCAAGTATTATGAGAGCATGTACATTGCTGAATTTACACAGAATCGATTCAGCAAGGCAAAACGCTATACAGTGACGGATAAAGGTGCCAGCACTAAAACCTACAATCATCATTCTTCTGTGGTCAGTGTGAGTCAGGATGGAAAAATCCTCTATACGCTTAAGGATAGTAAGTTATATGAAACACCGCTAGAAAAACGCAAGGACAAAAATCCGGATCGAATTACATACAGCGAGGATAAAAAAAACCTCTCTACCATTGAGGATGCGAAGCGCGATGGAATGCCCATGGAAGATCGCATGGAAGATCGCATGGAAAAAAATCCCGAGCGAATGACATTAAGTAAATTTGGACGCTATGAAAGTCATGCCTATTTGACGCGAGATGGTAAAACCTTATACTTCACGAGTGATGTGGCGGGGGGTATTGGCGGCAGCGACCTCTATACGAGGACCAAAACCAGCGACGGCAATTGGGGAGATCCTGTCAACTTGGGGCCAACCATTAATACACCAGCGAATGAGGACTCTCCTTTTTTGGCAACAGATGGCACCCTCTACTTTGCAAGTGAAGGGCATCCAGGTTATGGTAATTATGACATTTACAAAAGCAGACTGGAGGACGGACAGTGGCAAAAACCGGAAAATCTTGGTCCCCCAGTGAACACCTCTGCACATGATATTTTCCTGGTTCTGGATTCTACGTGTTCATTCGGCTATTTTTCTTCCGGCCGTTTAGGTGGCCTTGGGGACATGGATATTTATAAAATAACGTACCTCGACAAACTCAACAAGGACTGTCAGTCCTTCGACCCCTCCGCTATCGCTCTGTCTGTAGAAGATGCCGACTCCTCTGATTTTAAAAATAAACTATCACTTCAGCTTGCACCAAATTACCGACTGCTGGCCGCGGAATGGATGGTGAATGGGGAAAAGATTACCAACCCAAGTGCGTCCTTCCTCGAAAAAGATTATAGCAGAAGTGGCGTTTTTCCAGTTACCGTGAAAGTGATTGCAGGTTGCGATACCTGCTTGTCCCCTTTAATAGCTTGTTTGGATTATAAAAATGAAATCAAAAAAAATACGCCGCCACTTATGGCGGACCTGACTTCGAGCACAAAGTCAGAAGTAGCGGCAGCGATGTCAGCGTCGGGAAAAAACAAAAAACAAAATACGCCGCCACCGATGGCGGACCTGACTTCGAGCACAAAGCCAGAAGTAGCGGCAGCGATGCCGGTGTCGGAAAAAAACAAAAAACAAGTGGACAAGGGCAATACCCCTGCTGAAAAAAGCTTGCGAGAATTACTTGCAGAAGACCTGGCGGCACTCGGGGTAAGAAGCGGGAAATTGCTCTTTGATGTAAGTAAAAGTGATCTTGCTGATCGCTCTATCAGTGCCTTGAAACAAACGCTTGACCTTTGTCAAAAGCATCCTGAACTCGGAATTGTCCTCACTGGCTACACGGATGTCCGCGGTGAAAGCAGCCTCAACAAAAGATTATCCTTGGAAAGAGCGCAAGAGGTGCAGAAGTACCTTGTCAGCAATGGATTGTCTGCCAAACGAATTGTTGCAGTCAGAGGTGCAGGTGCTAGCAATTTTATTAATGAATGTGGGCCTAATGTTGATTGTCCGGAAGAAAAACACATGCAAAACCGCCGTGTAGAAGTTACATTTGTTAGAATAAAAAACTAAGAATGAATTTCATCTGGGTCTTTATAGGCGGTGGTGCGGGAAGTGCTCTTCGCTACGCTATCGGCCTTTTAGTTCAGCGGATCACCAACAGTCTCACGCTGGCCACCTTTATCAGCAACGTCA
>CALPON020000039.1 GCA_943325195.2 Sphingobacterium thalpophilum
AGTAGGTGACTATCAGAAAGCCGGCTTTAATCGCATTGCCTCCCTTCCGCCTGTGAAAGAGGTCAAAGATATTTACGGCATTATTCCCGACTCCAGAGATAAACAATATGAGGTCCGTGAAATCATCGAACGTCTGGTAGATGGCGGCGTACATGAAGAGTATAAAGAATTATATGGACAGAGCATTATCTGCACCTACGCGCGCATCGACGGCTGGGCCGTGGGTATTGTCGCGAACCAGCGTAAAATTGTAAAAGGTAAGAAGCCGGGAAACAGCGCTGAGATGCAGTTTGGCGGGGTGATCTACAGCGATAGTGCAGACAAAGCCGCGCGCTTTATTATGAATTGCAATCAGAAAAAAATTCCACTGGTCTTTCTACAAGATGCAACCGGCTTTATGGTTGGCTCCCGAAGCGAACAAGGCGGTATTATCAAGGACGGTGCTAAATTGGTGAACGCCATGGCCAACAGTGTGGTTCCGAAGTTCACCATCATCGTGGGTAATTCATATGGCGCTGCTAATTACGCCATGTGCGGCAAGGCTTATGACCCGCGTTTAATTGTGGGATGGCCCACCGCCAAGGTCGCCGTGATGGGAGGTGCACAAGCGGCCCGTGTGCTGGTGCAAATAGAAGTTTCAAGTCTGAAAGCAAAAGGTGAAGAAATTACACCTGAAAAAGAACTCGAACTTTTTAATAAAATAAAAGACCGGTATGATCATCAGACGACGCCTTATTACGCCGCCTCCAGACTCTGGCTCGACGCCATCATTGATCCCCTGCAAACACGTTCCATCCTGAGCATGGGCATCGAAATGGCGGATCATGCGCCAATTCAAAAGCAATACAATGTGGGCATCTTACAGACCTAAAATAATCAACAAACTAGAAGCAAAAAAAAGAACCGGTTCAGAAATGCCGGTTCTTTTTTTGTAAGGTCTGTCCGGTAATTTGAGTGAGACAACTGCGCCCTAATAAATAACGTAGTCTTTCGAAGCCCTTGCTTTTTCAAGCAGCAGCAGTTTGTACTGATTGATGAGCTGCGTCTTCCGGTTATTCAGGATAAATTTACGGATGTTGGCGACTTCAAAATTTAATGGCGAAAAGGAGTTTTTTGTTTTCATATCCTTCACGCGGAGGTAATAATAAAAACCATCTTCTTGAAATTCAAGTAAACGTCCGGTGGAGAAACTATACTCTTCATGATCACGCAGCGAGGGGATTTCTTTTTTAATGTCATCAACAAAAAGCCAGGTACTGTCATTAAGGAAAAAATTCTCAGCGTTCTGAGTACACAAGTCCAACAAGATCCGCTTATCCTTTTCGCCAGAGGCAAGCAGCAGTTTTCGGATTTTCGCCAAGGCCGGTGACTTTTCTGCAATTTTGAGGTAATTCACTTTTACAATGTTGTCTTTAAGGATAAAATTATCGCGATGCTCTTCGTAATAATTTTCAATTTCATCAGGATTAATCACTGTATCGAGATTTGCCTCAATGACCTTGGTCTGATAGATATGATTCACGAGCGCTTGGCGATACTCTTGTACCTGCCGATCAATCTGCATTTCCTCGGAATTTAATTTAGACATGGCCTCCTGATAAAATAGAGATTCCGTTGCCCATTTATCGATAAAACGTTTTGCCTGAAAAGCACTATCTTTCACAATACTGCTGCTAAGCACCCCAGAGCGGTAACTTTCCTCATCCAGATCTTCATCTCCTGCCTTGGCAACGGGTTTACTCTCCTTGTCCCCTTTGCCTGCAGTACCAGTGCAGGTGCACAGAAACAGGGGAAGACAGATGAGGATGAAAAAATACCTAACAATCATTTTTTAAATCTACTGCAAATTGATGGAAGTCCAAAACAAAAAAAGCCGGCTTGCGGACCGGCTTTTTTGTTATTTGATTGTCGTCAATACCTCTTCGTTGACCTTCACCTCATACTTCTTCTTGAGGAAAGCTAACCATTCTGCATCGAGATAATTTTGATATTCTGCTGTCACATTGCCGCGACTTTCACCAAGTGTTTTTGGTGTGCGTGGAAGTATTTTGGTGATTTGTGTCACTTGGACCGTCTTCTCTTTTTCATCCATGAGGTTGTCAAAGATTGTCACCTTCCAATTCGCATCGAGGCGTTTGTTTTCGCCTTTTAGGTAGGTAATGTTTTCAACAGATACATTTAGCTGTGAGGATTTATTCAGGGCATCCGTGATTTGTTTTTCGTCTTTACCGTCTTTGAGCATCTTTCTCAGATCCTTGGCTACCTTTTCATTCAGACATTTATAATTGGTCACCTCTGCTCTTTCATCCCACATGTAATTGTTTTTGTTTTTCTCGTAGAATTGGCGCAGACCAGCCGTATCGCGCACGGCCTTGCTCCATACTTTCTGATCAGTGAGATCAAACAATAAAATACCATCACGGTATTCGCGGTAAAGATTAGCGAAGTCCTTGTACTTATTTTCCAGTTGTGAATCCTCGTATGCGACCACTGTTTCGTCTACCCATGCTTTATAGCTAGAACGGAAAAGATCCTGCAGATTGGCCTGACCTGGGCGGTAGGATATTTGTGATTCAAGAAACTTGGCAAAATCAGTTTGTCCGTAGGACTTACCACCCAGATTAAAAACTTCCTTGTTTCCGAATTTGGCAGCACTTTCCGCTTTCCAAGTAGCACGCAAATAGGTCGAATCAAAAATCTTCAACAATTCATCGCGGTTCTTGGTGTTTTCTTTAAAAAGGCTTTCCTTCTTAACCCGCTCAATTAAAGCCACACGCCCCATCTGACTGCGACTGTCACGACCAACGCGATTTTTTAATTCGGTTTTGATCTCATTAAAAGCAGGGACCCCTTTCAAATCATTCCGTTTAATGATGTGCCAGCCATAAGGTGTAAGGATTGGTTCTGACACATCGCCATTATTTTTTAAAGCGAATGCAGCATCTTCAAAAGCTTTCGGAAGACGTCCCCCTTTAAAAGCTTGTAGAATCCCACCTTTTTCAGCACTTTGTTTATCATCGCTAAATTGACGGGCTAATTCTTCAAACGCCTGTCCCGCTTTTAATTTGGTGTAAATCTCATCGATTTTCACCTTCATGTTCGCTTTATCCTGATCGGTCGGCTGTTTCGGCAATTTCACCATGATGTGCGAAACAGCGATTTCACCGCGACTAGCGCGCTTGTCATATACTTTTAGGACATGATATCCAAAACGTGTGCGAACAAGGGGACTCATCTCGCCCACTGCCGTGTTATAGGCAGCCGATTCGAAAGGGTACACCATGTCGAGCGCGCTGAAATAATTTAAATCACCTTTGGTCTCACCTGCACCAGGCTCATCACTTAATTTAGAAGCAATGTCCTGAAATTTGTCCCCCGCATTTTTATAATAATCAGCAAGATTTCTAATGCCGTTGATGCGCGCTTTGTACATGGTACTATCTTTATCCTTGAGCTTACGCGCTACCTCTGTGCTGTTCTTTAATAATTTATCGTAGTTACTCAACTCCGCTGCAGTGGGTACTTTACCACTAACGGCGTTCTTAATGAGCGTTAAACGTGTCCACGCCTCTAGGGTATCTTTCGGCAGTGCTGCCTCTTCAAGGCGAATGAGGATGTGGCTAGCACGTACCTCGGTCTTCATACGTTCGTATGCTTCCGTGAGTAAATTCTCATTTGTGTTTTTATCAGTCAGATACGGCGCAGCCAATTGGCGACGGTACCCGGAAAGTTCCGTTTTAAAAGTAGTCAAGGTATCCAGCCCTAAGGCCTCTGCCTCCATTACTTTGCTTTTAAACAAGGAAAATAAATCAACGTATTCCTTCACAGACTTGGTCGCGTTGTTCACCTCTTTTCCATTGTTCTTGCGGTAGACCGCTTCAAACTCGGATTTCTTAATAGGTTTACCGTTGATGGTCATTACCACAGGTTCCTGAGCAAGCGCCAGGTTGGCAGTTGTTAATGAGGCCAAGGCCAGAACAACAAGTTTGTTTCTCTTCATACGATCAAAAAATTTTTTGCAAATCTAAATTAAAATAGGAGTTATTTGATGACTTCGGCTAACTTTTCATCGAGGGCAGCACCCCGCAGGTCCTTAGCGATAATCTTGCCTTCACGGTCAATCAAAAAGTTTTGCGGAATGCCGGTCACATTGTAAAGTTTACCAACCTCATTTCCCCAGCCTTTCAAATCGCTGATGTGTGTCCAACTGAGCTGATCCTGTTGAATCGCCTGCATCCATAAATCTTTACTGGAATCCATTGATACACCAAGCACCGTGAACCCTTTATCCTTAAAGCGATTGTACGCAGCCACGACATTGGGATTCTCCATTCGGCAAGGGCGGCACCAGCTGGCCCAGAAATCGACAAGCACGTACTTGCCACGGAAATCTTTTAAACTCACAGCTTTACCATCAGGCGTCATTTGCGAAAAATTAGTGGCGGTATACCCGACAGAAGTTCCGCGCTTATCCTCCACCCTTTTGCTGGCCATCTTGATGTACTTTGTCCCACGGATGCTCTCATCCACACTGGCCAGTGCCTGCTCCACTTCCTCGAGAGGAATAGCGGGATTTCCAAAATCTGTATAAATCACATAACCACTTACAACGGAGCTGGGATGTGTCTTGACGAAATTCTTAATACCATTGATATAGCGCCCGTTTAGGGACTGGTATTCCGCCTGTATTGCCTGCTGTGCAGCCGCATCACCTTTTGCATTCGCTTCCGTATAGTCATTCTGCATTTTCTGCTGAATCATGACGAGTTCGTTGATCATGGCGCGATAGTCCATATAGTCTTTCTGACTCTTTCCCGCTTCTATGCTTGAGAAAGCGAGTGAATCCCCGATTAATGTCACTTTCGCGGTTCCCTCATCAATAAAAAACGGAAAGTTCGGTTGCGCGGCACTGTTGGCTTCTGTGGTGAACCAATACATATTCGGTTCTGCACTTTTGAGACGGAATTCAAAACGACCGTTGCTCACTTTCGCGGAGTCGCTCTTTTCTTTATCGTTCCATTTGTGATGCAGGTAAATTTTCCCTGCCTTGTGGTTACGAATAGTGCCTTCAATTTTAAAGGAAAACAATTTCTCAGGACTCGCTTTTTGCGCAGAAAACAAAAAAGGACAAAGGCTTAAAAGAGTAGCGATCAGTGGATTCTTCATAATGTTCAAGGGTCTATCAACAAATATACCAAGATTTAAAACAGGGTCTGCAAATTTAGAATTTTTAACCTTTAAAAACGAGTCATAAAAAAACCCCTCTCGCGAGGGGTTTTGAATTCGTTTTTGCAATTAGAATTGCCACAAATCATGTTCAAAACGGAAAATATCCCCTTTGATTCGATCTGATTCTAGCAGTGCATCAATTCCTTTTGAATACGTATCAACTTTGCGGTCGTAAACGTTGGATTCTTTTCGGATGGCGCTGGCGAACTGACGTTTCCAGAAGATGTCTTCAAAGGTTCTGCGTTCGCTATCGTTTTTAGGATTAAATACCTCATGCTTGGCGAAATAAGGACGGCAAGCTGGGAAATACACCCAGAAGAAGTTATTACAACCGAGTTCTTCCTTACCCTTGAGGGCCACACTGAAACCCATTCCAATGATCCGCACTTCTAGAGCGGCTTTTTGTTTGTCAAAGAACCAATCTTCTTTCAGATCAATTTCACAGAAGTTTTGATAAATCCACGCAGAATCAACGCTACCAGCCACGCGGATGGAGAACGAGTTACCCTGTTCATCAAATTGTTCCTGATCCACTGAATCGGCTTTCACCACCATTTTGTCGCGGATAGCCGATTTTTCGAAAGGGACAGTAAACTCTTCATCCTGAAAGGCAATAATCTGTCCGCTCATGATGTATTTAGTCATCAATTGCATGATGGAAATACGACTCACATTCGCTTCCAGTGGGTAATAGAGCGGTTGATTAACCTTTTCGCGAATATCGATGGTTCTCCACACGCGCTTTTCCCAGGCTACATCCCCTTCCCGGAGGTGCGTATACGGAATGAAGCGTCGGTTGACAGCATTCTCTTTATCGTATACCCCGTCTTTGTAATCACCAGGCTGAAAAACACCCTGCTGAGCGACAAGCGGACTAATGACAGACAGCATAATTAAAGCTGTGAGGCAGATATGGATTAAACGTTTCATAGTATTGATCATTAAAAAATTAACGGGCTACTTTTACAGCGCAGGTCGACGTATTCATTTGTCCATCTGGACCTTTTACTTTAATCTCCACATAAATCTTAGTCCCAACATCGGCACCCTTAAAGATATCTAAAGCAGTACCGCTCAGATTTGCACCTGATCCGGTTCCCACTTTTACAACACCTTTTACTTTACCAACGACCTCATAGGTCTGAACAATATAATTCGCCTGGAAGTCAAATCCGTTTGCACCGGCACCAATGGCACCGACCGTACTTAGATCACCTTTCTTCATCTCCTCTGGCGCAAATTTACCACCAATTTTTGCTTCTGGTTTAGGCAATGGCTTCACGCGGAATTTCACGGGAGGACCTTGTTGTTTGACCCCATCCTTGGTTTTCGCACTCACAGTGACTAGACATTCGCCTGTACCAGTAAATGTAAATTCATATTTACCAGGCTCACTGAGTGACTTGACAGACACACCAGCACCTGTTGCAGACAACATAATGTCGGTAGGTGAAATACCCGCTGCACCAGCAGAAACAGGATTGGATACACCACGATAAAAAACATTCATTTGGTCAGCAGAAACAGCAACCGCTGATTTGGCAACCTTGTATTCACCCTTGAAAGGATAATAAGCCCAAGTACCGTCTGGTTTTTTGTACTTAATGACCCCTTTATAAGTCTGATCACCAGGTGCACCAGTACCAACACTGTACTTACCTAAGCCACCTTCAATGGGAATAGAATTACCTTTACCGCCACCGGCTGCATCTGCCGAGTCAACACCCAACAACACTTCCATATCACCTGCACCAATTTTTGAATTGGTAGCAGCTAGAAAGATTTCAGCTGTATAGGGCTGTCCCGCTTGAATATAACTAGATGGTGCAATCACCTTTGCATAAATATTATCAAACTTGATAGCAAGTTTACCACTGGCACTGGAGAACACCTGAAGAATTTCTGCTTCCACGTTCTTCAAATCCGCCTGAAGTTTATTCAAATTCACGAATACGGCTGACATCGGCAAGTGATCTACTAAATCCATTTCCCAGGTAAAGGTCACACCATCTTCAACAAATCCGCTTGCTACTGGCTTTAACATGCCAATCTTTTTCTTGAGATTGTTATAATCGTCTGGTAGCAAATGAAGTCCATCTGTCTTCTGCATCTTATCCAGCATAGCCTGCCACTTATCATGCAAATCAGAGAGTTTCTTTTTTAATTCAGCAGCAGAAAGCGGTCCTGTGTTTGGATTATGCTCATCCGCCCCAATCATGACTTGCGTGGGCACATCATAGTTATCGATGATTGGTAACCAAGGCTCGTGACGTAAGTTGATGGTATCACCCTTCACTTTTACGCTTTCCTCGAGACCCGCTACAGCGCGCATCATATTTCCTTTTACTTCATCAATGTACTTGAAGTTCTCTAAAACATCCTTCTGAACCTTCAGTGCCTCGTTGTAATAGGGTTCAGCTGCTTTATTTCCATTAATCGTGGCTTTAAAAGCTTCATAAACACGCTGATTGTTTTCCATCATGTTCTTTTTGCTTTGCTCAACACTGTCATTGATGGAAAGGTAACCTTTCAATATCGCCTTCGAAACGTTCAGGGCTAACATGGCTGTAAGTACCAAGTACATTAAGCCAATCATCTTCTGCCTGGGACTTTCTTTTCCGCCTGCCATTTTTAATTCTAATTTTGGTAAGTGTTCGTAGTATTTTTAAAAAACAATTATGGCGGGGATTATGAAGGTCTAACGTTCATAGCGCTCAACATGTTACCGTAAACGGTGTTCAGAGCTGTGAGGTTGGTAGAAAGCGTAGACATTTCCTGACGGTATTTCTTAGTATCGTCCACTGAATCATGAAGATTCTGCATCAGATCTGCCAGTCCACCGTAGAACTTATTAGTTGCTTCGAGGTGAGATTGGCTACCCTGTAATTGCAGTTCATAAGTCGCATTGAGTGCAGTCAGGTTTTTGCTTACTTGTGCAAGTGAATCACCAATTTCCATGTTAACGCTGTTTGCTTCAGCAAGACCTGCCATACTGTCGGCAGCGCTTCTGTAAGTCGTCGCGAGATCGGATACGTTACGGGAAGCAGCCTTTACATTATCAACGTATTCATTGGTTGCTACAGCAGCGTTACCGATGTCAGCCATTTTCCCAGTGCTATCTGTTAGATTACGGATCCCAGTACCTAAACTTTCGATTAATTCAGGACCGATTTTTGCATCTGCGAGCAGATTATCAAGTTGTTGTGTTATCGGAAGATTCGTCTCTTCTTCTTCTTCGTGAACAATTTCATCGTGACCCATTCCGGCCAGTTCAGGATAAGCAAGCGTCCAATCAACTTCCTCATGAGGAATATCGAGACCGAAGGCTATGAAGAGAAGTGTTTCAACAATGAGTCCAACAGGAAGCATGATCCCGGCCCCAGGATAGTGCATGATTTTAAATAAGGCACCAAGAATTACGATCGCCGCTCCAAAACAAGAGGCTTGGTGCATTATCTTTTTCCCACCCTTTACTTTAGGTAATCTGCTCATAGTCTGTTTTTATTAGTTGTTAGTTAGTTAGAAAATTAGAGTATTAATGAGATTAAATATCATCGTATTTAGAGCGTCCGAGGAACGTCATCACGTTTCTGAAGCCCAGATAACATTTTGCGGTATCTTGATATTCATAAGTACGGGCGCTGGTCTGCAGGTAATACCCGACATCTTTCCAGCTTCCGCCACGAATCACTTTCCGCTTCAATACGTTTGCATCCTTATCCTGGGCATCATATACATAATCAGGATTGAGATCATGTTGAAAATCGTAGGCCGACTCATCGAATGCATTGCTGGTCCACTCAGATACGTTACCAGACATACAATACAGACCATAGTCGTTCGGATTGTAAGAATAAATATAGAGAGAGTGGAATCCACCATCATCAATATAAGAACCACGCATCGGTTTGAAGTTACCTAAGAAACAGCCTTTAGAGTTGCGGATGTAAGGACCACCCCAAGGATACGGTGATTTTTCCAGACCGCCACGTGCAGCGTATTCCCACTCACTTTCAGTTGGCAAACGGAAATCATTCACGATGGATTGTCCGCTTCCAATGAGGAAGTTATTCAACATGTTAGAGCGCCAGATACTGAAGGCACGCGCCTGCTTCCAGGTTACACCGACTACCGGATAGTCATCATAACTCGGGTGCCAGAAATACATGTTTGTCAATGGCTCGTTAAACGAGTATGTAAAGTCATGCACCCAAGCAAGTGTATCAGGATAAACATTGATGATGTCTTTGATCACGAACACAGAACGATCAACGCCCTTGCGTTCGCGGGGAACAAAATTACCCTGACCAACGGACATCTGGTCTTTTACATTATAAGTTCCCAGCGCTTTAGAATCATCTCCTACCGGCATTGCAGGCGTACCTGCTGCACCAGCTGCCCCATCATTGAGAGTTACGCCATTGACGTACTCTGCTTTTTTGTAGTCATGTTTCGCATCCTTCACATCGGCCGAACGATTCGGTACAAAACGATTGGATTTAGAAGCTGCTAGGCGGATATCTACACGGTAGTATTCGTAGTTTAACTTACGGGTATCGATTTCCTTGCGGTTATAGAAACGTTCGCTTTCAGGCAGATACATCGGCTGCAAAATACCGCGGATGTCCTCATCCCCTGAATCCCACTGAATTGGTTTTTCCCAATTCACATACGGTTCCTGCAAATTGTTATCACCTGTATAAACTGGCCAGTTACCGAGAAATTCTTCCTGAGGAACTCCGAAATCTTCTTCCTGTCCACCTGCTATCAGCAAGCGACGTGCAATAGAGTCACGCACCCAATACACAAACTGGCGGTATTCGTTGTTTGAAATCTCAGAGTCGTCAATGTAGAAAGCCTGAACAGACACCATGCGGGACTTGGTGGTGTGTGCCATAGGCGCTTCTTCATCATCAGGACCCATGTGATAACTTCCCATCGGAATGAAGAGCGTTCCAAATGGATCAGGCTGATACCATTTTTCGCGTCCCTGCACGCCTATAAGTTCACCGGAACGCTGATTACATCCAGCGATGATCGCGATGAAGGTGGCTAATATCAAGAGTTTTTTCATATCACTTATTTATGTTTATAACAGCAAAGTCTTTTTTCGTTACAAAAGCTTGTTTCTAAAAAGTTGTTAACATTAATTGTTAGTTGTAGCTGATTTAAACGATGTTTTCAACAAAAGGTTACAAAATTAATCAATGAATCGATCATTACCATAAGTTGTGGCTTTCTTAACTGGAGGTGCATAGCATACGCCGATAAGAATTTCGTGACTACCTTTTGCGTAGGTCTTTAATTTAGTTGTGGTGAAATCAAAGGAATAACCGATTTTGTAGCTGTAAGCATTTCCTGTACCAAACTTGCCGGTATACCCTGCAAGAATAGCCGGTGCATCATCCACACGATAAGTACCGCCAATCCAGATCATATCGCTCCACAAATAGGTCAAGTTCAGATCCAGACTGCTGGAAGCTACATCGGTCTTATATAAGACGTTTGGTGTTAATTTACTCCATCTGTTTAATTGAAACGTGTAACCCGTCATCATATAATAGTGACGGCTTACTTTATAGCCCAAATTACCGGAGGTCATTTGTGTTGCTGGCAAGTGTGTTGAAGAGATACCTGCGTAAAATTTACCAGGAATCTGATAAAAGGCCCCAAAGCCAAGATCCAATACCGTTTTGTTGAGGCTAGGATTAGTGAAGGCCTGCCCTGCTCCAGGAATCTGGCCACCAGCACCGGGAATACGCGGATCATTCTTGAGTGGCTCCGGAACAATCCAGGTATCGGAGATGCTCTTACTGAGAATCCCCAAATCCACACCAATACCAAGGGTACCGCCTGCAATTTTAGTAATATTATATGAACCAGCCAGACGGAAAAACGAAGTACTCATCGGCCCGATTTTATCTGACATAAAGTTAACTCCCACACCGATTGGCATACCCGACAGACGCATGTCCGCCGTAAAAGCCATGGTTGTTGGAGCACCGTCTAAATTCAGCCACTGCTTGCGATATTGACCGACACCGCAAACCGCACCTGAAGTTCCTGCATAACCAGCATTGTAAATCAGCTTATTGAACATGAATTGTGTAAACTGAGGATCCTGCTGAGCCATTGCTAACTCTGAGAAACCGGCCACCACAAGTGCAATTTTGGTCAAAAGTTTTTTCATACTTTGTGTTATAAAAATATTACAGGGCACACCTTTCTTAATGTACCTAGGGTGCTAAATTAGTTAAAGAATTTTAAAAAACAAATTATTGGATTTAAAAATCTGTCATTCAATGGTAAGTACTTATTTATCAAGTTTTTATAAGGAGCTAGGCAGCGCCCGAAAATGCAACTGAAAGCCCCTCTTTTTCTATTGAAACGAGCGTCATAATTACGCAATTAACACACTTATGAACTTTTTTGACCAAATTTGTCGGTACCGAGCCAAATCAACAACAAACCGAATAATGGATTTTATCGCCCAGCTGATAATAATGTTTGGCTTTCTAAAAAGGAAGTCCTATATTTGCAGCCCGAATTATTAAATTTAGTTGATAACATGAAAAAAGAAATTCATCCCGAAAACTACAGAATGTGTGTTTTCAAAGATATGAGTAACGGTTACACTTTTCTGACGCGTTCTTGTGCTGATACAAAAGAAACACTGAAGTGGGAAGATGGTAATGACTACCCGCTCGTTAAATTAGATATCTCCATGACCTCCCATCCTTTCTACACTGGTAAACAAGTGTTAGTGGATACTGCAGGTCGCGTTGATAAATTCCGTACACGTTACGCTAAAAAGAAATAAAAAAATTTCAATACAATCAAAAAGCTCCGTCTCAACCACGGGGCTTTTTTTGTGCCCCTAATGCGCTATTTGAT
Organism: Sphingobacterium thalpophilum; assembly: GCA_943325195.2. Classification (GTDB taxonomy): domain Bacteria; phylum Bacteroidota; class Bacteroidia; order B-17B0; family Aurantibacillaceae; genus Aurantibacillus. Next base: position 12,124 of record CALPON020000039.1, read on the forward strand.
TACAAAAGTAAGTCCACCAAGGTGTTTTACAAAATCGCTGTAGGACCTCAATGTGCCCCTATCCCCATGTTCCAGAAACTTTCCGGAGCTGCAGTCTGAAGGACTTCACATTCAATTATCACAGCCGGTCTGCTTGGTAAGTCACAGGCAGCGTTAAAAAAAGCCAGGAGGGCTTCAATATTGTGTAAGCTTCTACTTAAAAGTGATGACGTTTCTTTTTGTAAAATATAAATACTGAATTCTTCAAGCCCTTCGGGCTTGCAAAAGCATAGTACCCCCTTACCTGAGGCTCTGCCTCAGGTAAGGGGGTAGTGAACTCCTACGGAGTTCTTTGTGACTAGTCGATAGAAAAAGGTATTTACACTTTTGAGCATTACTTGTTTAAAAATAGACCGAGCTACTTCAAGCCTTCAGGCTTGTAAAAAAACAGTGACCCCTTACCTGAGGCTCTGCATCCCGCAAAGGGGGGATTGAACTCCTGCGGAGTTCTTCGTGAATAGTCGAAAAAAAGAGTTACTGAGATTGGTGAGTGTTACTTTTTGAATTGTTAATCCTGACTGCACGTAACCTAAAGAACCCCTTGCTATGGGTGCCTGGGCAAATGCCTATTCCTGATGTATTTTAAATTTCGTTATACATGCGTACATTTGAATGTACTGATATCAGGCAGAGGCAGAAAATGCAAGATGATTTGGCAGGGTAACAAACGAGGCCAACTGAACATCAGAATAAAATAATAATAACATCAAATGAGGAAAATAATAGTTGTAGCTGGTGCCACTGGAAATCTCGGCGGTAAAATTGTAAAGGCCCTATTAGCTAAAGATGTTGAGGTGCGGGCCATTGTGCGTTTGGAGACGAATCCTAACAAAATAAAAGCCCTAGAAGAAAAGGGTGTAAAGGTCTTTCAAGTGGACACCGACAATCAAGACGAAATTTCCAAACATTGTCTAGGGGCGCATTGCCTCGTATCAGCCTTGGCGGGTTTGAAAGAAACAGTAATTGACACTCAACAAATATTTCTAGACGCTGCGGTTCAAGCAAAGGTCCCCCGATTTATTCCAAGTGACTATTCCAGTGATTTTACCAACTTGATAGAAGGACAAAATCGAAACTTAGATTTCAGGAGAACATTTCACACGTACCTTGACAAGGCACCTATCAAAGCCACCACTATTTTCAATGGACCTTTTATGGATTTATTGACAACAGATATGCCTTTAATCCTCTTTAAAAAACAGAGGATTTTATGCTGGGGTAATGCAGATCAAATTTTAGAATTTACAACGACGGACAACGTTGCTGAATTTACAGCTGCTGCGGCCTTGGATGATGATACGCCACGCTACTTAAGAATAGCGGGAGATAAACTTTCTTGCAAGGACTTTGTGACACTACTTTCAGAACTGACAAACAAACACTATAAACTCTTCAGACCAGGGGGCATTGGTCTTTTGAATTTTATTATTAAAATGACACGGTTTTTCTCACCCTCTACAAACGAATTGTATCCAGCGTGGCAGGGGATGCAATACATGAGAGACTTAATGGAAGGGCGTATAATCTTTCAAAACTATAATAACGAGCGCTATTCAGATATCCATTGGACCTCTGTCAAAGAATTTTTAATCAAAGAAAACGTAAGCCTTAGATAAGACATGGCCTGTTCCTTTTGCATGTGGGCATTGTGCTGGAAATTCTCACCGTGAAATATGGGGAAGACAGGTAGAACGCAACCTTAGCAATTACAAAACATAAGGTCACACTAACAACTTACTTTATAATTGACCTATCAACCAGAAGACAAAAGATAAGTCCTTTTAAAACCGAGATATATAAAAATCGAAAATACTAGGAATAGCTTTATAAAAAATGAAAATGAAAAATTTACTGACTTTAATAACACTCTTTCTGATGCTTGGTCTTCTAAATGCGCAAGGCGTAAAAGTGCATCAGGGAGACTATTCCTCAGGACCAACTTTATATAATTGGGACGGAAAAGCGCTAAGGCAAGGCGAATATTCCTCAGGAAAAATACTCTGTAACTGGGATGGGAAATTTATAAGACAGGGTGAGTATGCTTCCGGTACTGTCCTTTATAATTGGGATGGAACATACTTTAGACAAGGTGAATACGCCTCTGGTAAAATTCTGTATAATTGGGATGGTAAATTTATTCGACAAGGTGAATATTCCTCAGGCACCGTCCTTTATAATTGGGACGGGAATAAATTAAAAAAAGGTGAGTATGCTTCTGGTTCAACTATTTACACTATTGATGGTAAGGTTCCCACAGCAGTGTTAATCTATCTTGCCGAATAAGCCAGCATCAGAACTTGACGAGGCGGGATTTAGTTGGTTACTCCCGATACATTAGTTAGATCCCTGTTTTAATTGGCCTTGAAGGGCCTTGTCACAAATTTCAGAGACGTATTTTATGACTATTTAAATGACTAGTTATTTTGCTAAATTGTGCATCCGTCAAGTAATGTAGTGTTGATAAGAATTAGTATGCCAAAAATTTTTCGATGCTTTATCTCGACAAATTAAACTGAATTTTCAATTTTTACTTTTATTTTTGATAAATCCTTATTTACCCAATCGATGTATTTTGGCAATTGGGATACTAAATAGTAAGGTAATTTTAATAAGTGATAATTTTTGCCATTTGGCGTTACGACTTTTGTATCTGATAATTCTCCTGCATATAAACGAATTGCAATTTTTATTGGAGATTTATCCATAAATAAATGTAAGGATTTTAGCTTTCCTTCTTTACCAGATTTCACCTCGATAGGTATCAATTTACCATCATGAGTAATAACATAATCAACTTCAGCTGTTGATTATGTTTTCTCTCTCACCTGTTTAACGGCAAACCAAAGCGAACCAGTTTAGGTTAATAATTATTGGACATTTTCTTAGGGTTTAGTTGTAAGAATTAATCAAAAAATTAACTAATTTCAATTCTTAGAAAGTGACCCAATATTTTTAGCTATGAAAGTTCAAATTGGTTTGAAGACCTACAAATTATTATATTAGACTATGAAATACATCATCATATTATTCTGCTATTTGTTACCGCTAACCATTTCAGCGAGAAAAGATAGGATATATATCGCAAATCCTACTGTATTGTTGAGTGAAAAAGATGCTATACTTATTCTACCTGGATTCGGCTCAAAAATTCAAGGAACTCAAAAAATCGCTGATTATTTTTTCAATAAAAATTATGATGTATTCATACCAGATTATATCTCCCGAAAATCTATTGCAGGATGCGTTAAAAATTTAGACGTTTTTATAACAAAACACAGTTTAAAGAAGTATAGAAAAATATATGTCTTTTCATATATTGTAGGATCTTGGACACTCAACAATTGGATAATAAATAACCCAGAAAACAACATTTCCGCTGTTGTGTATGATAGGAGTCCGCTTCAAGAAAGAGCCCCTTACGCACTCGTAAAAGATATACCTATTCTTATAAAAATGATTTCAGGGAAAGTAATGAAGGAATTTTCGAAGACTCCATATCCTTCTGTCTCTAACCAAAAAATGAAAGTTGCAATAATAATAGAAAGTAAAGCCACAAATCTTCTTTCCCAACATAAAAAATCAGCTATGTCATTAGGTCCTATAAGTTGGGATGCAGAAAAACTTAATCAAAACTATCATGATAAATTTTACACATGGCTCAACCATGATGATATGTACACGAGATTTGATATTACCGGTAGTGAAATATTATACTTTTTCACCAATAGTAAATTTACCGATAGTGCTAAAAGAGAACCCTATTTAGAAGATCCGTTTATTAAATAAATTGAAAAAAATGATTTCTGCATATAATATAAAACCCAAATTCCAACAATTATTAAAACCTATACTTAATCTACTATTTAAATGTAGGGTTACTGCTAATATGATAACCTGGGCAGCTATCATTTTATCATGCTTAACCGGCGTTATTATTTGGAATCATTCTTATGGTATAACATTTATTCTGGTACCAATTCTACTTTTAATAAGAATGGCACTAAATGCTTTGGATGGCATGATGGCGAGAAATTACAATATGCAAAGTACAGCTGGAGAAATTTTAAATGAATTAGGAGATGTTGTTTCTGACTTATTTATCTATTTCCCTTTACTGTTTTTATTTAAATTAAATCTATATGTTTTATTAGTTTTTCTATTTCTTTCTGTTGTTAACGAATTCGCCGGCATATTAGCAAAGGCAATAATAGGCACCAGACGATATGATGGACCAATGGGTAAAAGTGACAGGGCCTTTTTAGTGGGTATAATCAGCTTGATTTTATATTTTAATGTTTCATTATTACCTTACACTAATTATGCTATTATTTTTGCCAGTGCTCTATTAGTCGTCAGCACTTCTGTTCGAATTCTAAAAACTTTAAAACCTGATTAATATGAATTTTTTAACTCATGAAAAATATATTGCCAATAAAGAAGTTATTTTTATTGTCGTTTTAATTTTAGGGATTCTAACTACAGCTACTCTGTTTTTTTTTATTTGGGGTAAATTAAAACCGCAAGCAAATCTTGTTGAATTAAAGATGAGAACAAAATCATGGTGGGCTATGGCATCCATATTTATTCTTGCAACAATCATCCATCCAATTGTCTCATTTATTGCCTTTGGGTTACTTTCATTTGCGGCAATGCGGGAGATTGCAAGCATTAGTAAAAATGTGAGGGATGAAGATAGACGAGTAATAATTTGGTGTTATATAGCTGTTCCAATTCAATATTTTATAGCTTATAAAGGTTGGTTTAATTTATTTATGATATTTATTCCAGTTATTATGTACATATGGATACCATTTGTACTAGTTATTCGAGGTATCACAACAGAAATTGGGAGATCAATGAGTGTACTTCCCACTCAATTAATGCTTACTGTTTTTTCAATTAGTCATTTAGCCTATTTATTGTCTTTACCTGAACTTGCGGGATTTCAAGCAGGAGGAAGAGGTCTACTATTGTTTATTGTATTTTTAACTGAAATAAATGATGTGTTTCAGTTTATATGGGGCAAGTTATTGGGCCGTCATAAAATCATTCCAAAAATAAGTCCAAACAAAACGTGGGAAGGATTTGTTGGTGGTATAATAACGACTACTGTTATTGGTTTTTTTCTAAGATTTTTAACACCCTTAAATGAAGTTGAAGCCATTGGAGTTAGTTTTTTAGTTGCATGCGCAGGCTTTATAGGAGACGTTGTTGTTTCAGCTGTAAAACGAGATATCGGACTAAAAGACACTGGTTCCTTAATACCTGGCCATGGAGGTTTGCTGGATAGGATTGACTCTCTTTCTATTTCTGGCCCAGTATTCTTTTATTTAGTTTATAATCTGTATTACGTATAGTAATGAAAAGAATTTATCTTACAATATTGTATGTTTATTTAATGCGATTATTTTTAAAAATAATAGTTGGAATACGATATCATAATAGAGAATCACTTAAAAAAAACAAACAGTTTATCGTTGTTTCGAATCATAATAGCCATTTGGATAGTCTAGCATTATTGTCTGCTCTTTCCTCATCTCAAATTGCAAATACGCATCCTGTTGCGGCGGGAGATTATTTTGGTCAATCACCAATGCGTGCTTATTTTACTCGTTCATTTACTAATGCTATTTTGATTCCGCGTACTGCAATAAAAGGTGGACAAAATCCTATTCGAATGATGAGTTCGGTTTTAAGTAATGGCAGCTCCTTAATTTTATTTCCGGAAGGATCAAGAGGAGAACCTGAAAAAATGCAAGAGTTTAAAAAAGGTGTAGGATTACTTCTAAAAATGCATCCAGAAATTCCATTCATCCCAGTTTTCATGAAAGGCATGGGAAGAGTTTTACCTAAAGGAGAACGTATGTTTGTTCCATTTGACACCTATGTTTGTTTTGGGGAGCCGAGGTATTGCAAATCAAATAATGTGGATGATATCGTAAATGAAATTGAACAATCTATTATAGAATTATCAGAAAATTCTTTTGTGAAATTAGAAAAGTAACTTGTATAAATACCTTTTTTGTGTGCTTTCAAGTTTAGAAGTAAAAACAATGAGCTTCCACAATTTTCCTTGCAAAAGTATAATAACTTTTAGGTCCTGAATGTAACGGACTACTCAAATAAATATAAATTTTTATTGACTAAATCTCACAGTCATGCAGCTAAACATTATTTAAAATAATTTGAAATAACTTTTTGGGGATAGTTGAATTTTTTATTTGCCGATACATTAGTTAGACCCCTGTTTTAATTGGACTTTCAGGGCCTTGTCACAAATTTCAGAGACGTATTTTATGACTATTTAAATGACTATTTATTTTGTTAAATTGTGCATCCGTCAAGTAATGTAGTGTTGATAGGAATTAGTTTAGCAACGTTTCATGATTCCAAAAATTGATGAAATAAAGTTTAAAATTTAAAGGCAGAGCTCATAAGAGTAATTTCAGCCTTTGAAATTCCAATTTTTATTGCTTCTGTTTTCCAGTTTTTTACTACTCCCTTAATTTCTTTCAAAATATCATCCATTTGTTTTTCTTTAAGCTGAAAATATTCGCCAACACTCTTTGCCAAATCAAAATCTAATGCATTATTATTTGAATCTATGTTTAAAGACAGGGCATCTTTATCAATTGAAGGATTAATATCATAAGCTGGAGATAATTGCCAACCACTTTTATTAAGAATAAAACCATGGTTTCTTAAATGATCGTCGGTATTTGATATGGCAATATTAAATACCATTCTTCTCCATAACTGTTGTAGTTCCGCTTTGTTATTTGATTCATTAAATTGAATGAATTCTGCAATATCTAAATAACTTGGATGGTCCTCCTTAATGGTATCTTCATTATTTCCAGTCATTGTCATCGCCGAAGCAAAATGAATCCGTTTATTCTTTGATCGATCAAATCGTTTAGTAAAAAAAGTATGATATTTGCCCGCTATTTTTTCAATTTTACACTCAGCCATTTCTACTCCTGCCTTAATTGCTAATTTATAAGCCAAAAATTCCCATGCTGCCTTATCGCTATTATCTTCTTTTGATGGGAATTTAGCTATCCATAAATTTCCTTTCTCATCAATGATCGTTGCTTTTGGACGCGCGCCTCCTAATGAAGAACCTGGGGCTAATAAAATACTTAACCATTTACGCACCTCCTTATTATCCTTATCAGATTCTATTAGTGTAATACCATACTGCAATTCTCTTACAGAAGACCATGGTGGAGTTGGATGAATTCTATTATTATTTAAAAACGGCCCGGCTTCTCGCAATTTAAATCGCAGGGCCCCCATTCTACTTTCATCATTCACTCCTAATAAAAAATCCAAGTCATGTAAGTTTTTAGCAGTCCTGTTTTCTTCCTTTGCTAATTGAGCTTCTCGTCTTTTCATTAACGTTCTTCCCCAAGTATCTGGCATTGCATCATCAAAAATTCCAAAATTAGATTTCCCAATTGGATACTGTTGTCCTTTATTCCATGTAATATCGGGATCAAAGAGGAATTGCTTTTCTAGTTCTAACCATTTTTCATGATACTTAAAACTAAATATTTTTCTGCCCTTGCCTTGATGTGCTGAAAGTGTTCCAATTAGTTTCGACTCTTTTGTTTCAAGCCAATCTGCATATACCAGTATATCTATTTTATCTGTAGCCATTATTTAACTCCTAACAGTTTTAAGTCTTGAATATCTCTTCCTAGCTTATCTTCAGATGCTAATTTTAAAAAGTCATCCTGCAAACCCAATACACGCAAGACATTAAAATATGCTCCCATTGAAACACTAGGAGTTCCTTTCTCAATTAAATAGAGTGTGGTTCTATCTATTCCCGCTCGCTCTGATACTTGTATGGTCGTCAATTTTCTTCTTTTGCGAGCCAGTTTAATGTTCTCGCCTAACTCTTGAAGAATCTTTAGGTGCTTGGGGAATAGGATTTGCTTTTTAGAATTCACTTTAATGTTGATTAATATCAACAAATATATATCAAATGTTGGTAATATACAACACTATTACAAAATTAGGGTAAATAGATTGTATGACCGAAATATAAGTAGAAAGAGCAAATGCTACTTCTACTTATTATCGGCAGTAAACTCAGGTGGCGACCGATTTATAGTTCGCCAAAAAAACTAAGACGTAAAACGCAAAAATAGTTTTTGAATAAGGAATTAATAAAACAAAATTCCTTTTAATTCATCAAAAATTATAGTGCTAGGAATTTTTTAAAATATAGTGTAGAAACTTGTTGGCTATATTTGAAATATCTATTTGCCGAGGTAATATCTTTTGATTCTGCATACTTCACTGTTATTTCGACTATCCCTCCAAGTAATGCAAAGGTATGAAATAGTGTAGCCTCCATTATTTACTTCCTAACGGTTATAAAGTCAAAAAAAATCCCCGACCTAGGCCGGGGACTTTTCCATTTTAAAGAGAACTGAACTTATTGTTTGACAACATTCGCTCTGTAAACTGATTTGTTATTTTCTGTCACATTGATAAAGTAGATGCCTTTATTCAGGTCAGAAAGATTGATTTGTTGAATTAAACCTGCTTCTTGCGAAAGCACCACTTGTCCTAAAATAG
>CALPON020000040.1 GCA_943325195.2 Sphingobacterium thalpophilum
CCCTCAGAAAAAGCACCAATCACATACGATAAGATGACGAGCCCAATAGATAAAATTAATAAACCTTCCATACTTGTTTTTTTACGCCATAAATATACGGCAAAAACTAAACCGAACAGCTATTTCAGGCACCTACATTCCCTTGCCCCAGGAAAGGTGGTTCGAAAGCAGCTTTTAGGTCGCTCAACCACGCCCTATCGGCTAGCCGCCACATTTTATGAACCTGTTTTAGTGGTAGAAGGATTGTCCTGATTATTATAGTTGGCAGGAGCTGGATTTTAAAACAATCAGCAAATACCGACTATTTTAAGCGGAGCGCCCTGAAAGAGGACTTTTGAATTTTAAAAACTCTCATTACATTTATGCAAAATGCAATTGCATTACTTTAGATCCTGAAAACAAAATGTTTATCCTTTACATTTTAATTGCCCTGCTCGTCCTGATTCTCATCAGAGCAGCGCGTATTTCCAGTGCTTCTCTCATTGAAAAACATATAGAAATCAGCCGGCCACCGAGCGAGGTTTTTAATTATGTAAAACTTCTGAGAAACCACGAGCTGTTTAATAAGTGGACCATGACGGACCCTGCTTTAAAGATTAGCTACACGGGAACCGATGGTACGCTTGGTTTTAGCTCCCACTGGAAAAGTGAAATAAAAAATGTGGGCGAAGGACATCAGACCATCAGCGGTATCACCAACAATTCACGAATTGATTATACTATAAAATTTATCAAGCCTTTTCCAGGAGAGTCGACAGCTTATTTAATAACGACCGAGGTTCAGCTAGATGGCGTGGTAGGTACCCGCGTGACCTGGGGCTTTGCCAGTCATCGCAATTTCATGGCTAAAATCTTACAAACGCTTATTAATCTTGAACGCATGCTCGGCAAGGATCTTGAAACCAGTCTGCTGAATCTGAAGAAAAACCTTTCGCACTAAAAAAAATGAGAAAACTAAAATTACAAATGCAGGTGAGTGTCGACGGTTTTGTCTGTGGTGAACAGGGAGAGATGGATTGGATGACCTGGGACTGGGATGATGAGCTGAAAGACTACGTCACCCAATTAACGGCAAATTGTGACCTTCTTTTATTGGGTCATGGCCTTGCTAACGGATTTATACCGCACTGGCAGGCTCTTGCGGAGAATCCCGAAAGTGCAGAAGACTTTACCAAAAAAATGGCAGACATTCAGAAAATTGTTTTTAGTCATACTCCGGCAGAACTAGCGAAACAAGAGTCGGTGAGCAATTGGAAAAATACCAGCATTGGTGGGCATAATTTAATTGAAGAAATTACGCAACTAAAAAAACAGGAAGGGGCAGAGATGATCTGTTATGGCGGAGCGGACTTTATTGGATCACTAACGGCCGCGAATCTAATTGATGATTACTTCCTCTTCATTAATCCAGCGGCCATCGGCAAAGGCAAAAGAATCTTTGATAAACTTGAAAAATCACTCCCCCTGCAACTGTTGAATACGCGTCGCTTTGATTGTGGCATGGCGGTAATGCATTACCGTAAATCCTGAGGTGCTTGCGGGACGGCATTCTGGCTTTGCAAATCCTTGAATTCGACTTTTTTTAATGCAGTAGTCTAGCACCATTGGCACCATTATAGTTCCGGCACCGCGGGAATAACTAATGGCAAAACCGGTGGTTGAAACTTAATTGGTAGACAGTCTTCCTACTTATTCGATTAAAAAAATGCGAACACAGCAACTACCATCAGGCCTGCTTTTTCATTGACGTCTTAATCCGCTCGTTTAATTGTTCCATAAACTCTTCACGCGTCACCATGAAGGTCTTCCGTGCCGGTGTACGCTTATAACTCTGACCGTGATAAACGCTGAGATCAGACAATTCAGGACCATGACTCACTGCGATGCGCTGAAATGCAAAACGTTCGCGTCGGCCACATTTGAGTGGCCAGTTACCGCAGAGATTTTCTTCAGAGACCAGTTTAAGTGTCTCACTGTCGAAATTCAGAAATACAAAATAGCGGTGGCGTGTGGGATCGGGCAGTGAACCAAAAGGACCAGGCACAAAATAATACGCTGTCGCATAGTAATTTTTTAAGTCTTCCATGAGTTAGGGGTTTAAGATTTAACTAAAAAGGACGTGGGGCACAAGTAATAACGATAGTACACGAAGATGCACAGATGCATTAGTAAACAGGAAGTACGCGCTGAGATCTTTGGGTGCTGCGGTTAAGGGGTCGTCTGCAATGTAGAAAAAGAATAATCTCCAGCAAATCCAAATGCCGATTTTTTTAAAGAAAGCTGAAATCTTGGCTTTCCCCGATAGACGCCAAAAACTTATTAAAGACGGGACATACTAAAAACAGAAAACGTAATAGAAATCAAATTGACGGATTCCCGACAACACGCAGGACGCGACCGAGCGACCGCAGAAAAAGAAAGATGTTAATTAAAAAATTAGCCGCTTACTTTTTCAGAACTAATTCCCCACTTACCCTGGACTTGGGAAGGAGTAAAGGGAGCATAGCAGATAAAAAAACAGAAACTCCGTAACTTTCTGCTTACATGTGGCCGCGGCAGTGCTCTATCAGTGCGCCCTTTTTAAAAGGTATTAATGATTCCCTTTCGCTCATCACTGTAAATTGTGTTGCAACAGAAAAAAGATAGCTCCTGAAAGGTAACCCAGCAGTGCCAGTACACTCATCGCTTTCAGATACCAGAAAAAACTAATTTTCTCCAGTCCCATGGCTGCAACACCCGCTGCAGATCCAATAATCAAAAGACTTCCGCCAGTTCCGGTGGTATACGCCAGAAAATGCCAGAATGCATGATCCTGTGGAAACACAGCGAGACTAAACATGGCCTGCACAGCGGCCACCAAAGGCACATTGTCGATAACGGCGGATAAGAGTCCCATCAAAAGGCCAATGGCCGCAGTGCTGTTAACGCTTTGCGTGAGATTAACAGACAAAGTCTGCAGGACACCGGCGCTTTCCAGTGAAGCAATGCTGACCAGAATACCGAAGAAAAACAAGATGCTGGGTGTGTCAATTTTACGAAGTGCATAAGCGACGGACAGCTGGTGTTTGTCCTCCTCATCTTTATTGCCATGCATCACCTCGGTCACTATCCACAAGATACCAAGCCCAAACAAGATTCCGAGATAAGGCGGCAGATGCGTGACGGTTTTAAAAATGGGGACAAAAATCAAAACCAGTAATCCCGTAAAAAAAACGATGGTTTGCTGACGTACAGGCAGAGCCGTTTCCATGCTACTGGCGGACTTTTGGGGACGACTAATCACCCCCTTCATTCGGAAAGACAGATACAGTAAAGGAGTAAGCATACAAATAAGAGAAGGAAAAATAAGAGCCTTCATAATTTCCAAACTGCTTATTTGTCCCCCAATCCACAACATCGTCGTTGTCACGTCTCCGATGGGCGACCAGGCACCCCCGGCATTAGCGCTGATCACCACAATGCCCATAAAATAAATCCGGTCTTTTTCCTCTGCAATTAATTTTCGCAACAAAGCGCCCATCACAATGGTGGTCGTTAAATTATCAAGCATTGCAGAAAGTAAGAAACTGATCAAAGCGACAATCCATAGCAGCCGTATTTTATTTACTTGATGAATGCGGTTGGTTAGGATGTCAAATCCATCATGGGCATCAATCAATTCCACAATCACCATGGCCCCTAAAAGAAAAAACAAGATGCCAGATAAATCGCCCAAGTGATGTGTCAGACTTTCATTAACACCTCCTTTGTCAGGAGAAGACATGATCAAGATGGTCCAGCATACCGCGCCGGTCACAAGGGCAATAGCTGCCTTATTTATATGAATCTGATGTTCGAGGGCAATCAGCACATAGCCTATAATAAAAACGACGATAAGAGAGGTGATCATGTTTTTTTGTCCTCGTTTTTATTATATTTTTCATTGTGTAGCAAAATGGCTTCTTCAATGGAATGCGAAACCGACAAGTTCTTTTCTTTTTTTGCAAGGATACTCAGCTGACGATAATACTCTGAAAGTGTTTCTAGTTCTTTCTCTGTCAATTCTTCCACGTCCACCAGCCGATTACTGGGACCGCGCAAAGAGGCTATCAATTCATTCAATTTGAGATGAATGGCGCGGGCATCTTTGTTTTGTGCCCGCTGAATCAAGAACACCATTAAAAAAGTAACAATGGTTGTACCTGTATTAATTACCAGCTGCCAAGTATCGGAATAGTCAAACAATTTTCCCGTTAAAAGCCAGATTAAAATGATAAGCAGCGCGCTTATAAAAGCAAAGGTTGAGCCTGCAAAGTGTGTGCAGGCTTGAGAAATTTTTTCAAAAAAGTTGGACTGGCTCTTTTCCATATATAAAGATACCTATTTTAATGGTTGCTTTACTGACCGCAGTCAACAGGGACCCGAGTGGAAATGGCCGTCCTGGAATGTTCTTCCGTCCTATGGGTTTTTGTAAAACTACGCTATGGGCTGCGATTTTAAAAAGCCACTGTTCATTTGCAGCGATAATAACCTCAGCGGGACTCGTGCTTTATGCCTTATAAACAAGTTGATGAGCATGAACTAGTAGTCCCGGAAGGATCTGCCCAACAGCAGATCTAATGAGGAAACCTGCCTTTGGGAAGCATAGATTCTAAAGCACCTGTTTTTTAGACCTTTCTTAAAAAGAAGCGTTAATCGTTATACACCCACTGTAAAAAAAACCTTTTTTTGTTTGACTTTTTCGGTACAGCGACGAAGTGAAAAACGTTTCAGGTTTTGAAAATTAAAAAGGGGTTGTCCTTCTGAGACAACCCCTTTTTTTATTTAGATTATTTAAAATTATTTTCCAATCACAATTTTCATGTTGACCTTTTCAGAACCGCTGCTGCCAATGAGGAAATAAACACCATTACTGATGTCTTTTATTTCGACTTCATGATTATTTGCAGTGTTGAGTGAGAGGCTGCGGACCACCTGACCTATACTATTAATAAGGGTGAGGTTGATGTCGCCGGCTGTGCTGACTTTGAAATCACCGTTGTTTGGATTTGGATACACTTGGATGTTTGATACTACACCGTTTTCCGAAATACCATTACAACTTGCAATTTTGGCAGTGACAACAGTAGAGGATTCACATCCAGAGCTATTGGTTCCGGTCACCGTATAAGTTGTGGTCAGACTTGGGCTCACAGCAACGGAACTCGAGTTACTGGTTACCCCCGTCCACGTATAAGAAGAGGCACCGCTTACGGTCAAGGTATTGCTTAAGCCCCTACACACGTTATTGGTCTTGGTTGTTGTCGCAACCAGCACCGGATTCGGATTCACAATAACCTGGGCTGTATAAGTGGCCGGACAATTGGTTGTAATCGATTGCGTATTCGTGATTAGGACGTAACTCGTAGTCACATTTGGCGTGAATACTTGCTGTCCTGAAGAAACAGGAATGCCATTCCACGTATAAGTAGTCGCTCCACTTGCCGTTAAGGTAGCCGACTGTCCGTCACAAATCGCCACACTTGAAGTGTAGTTCACGCTTGGTGTGATAACAGCAATAGCAATCGATGTAGTAGCGGTACAAAGTAGATTTACGGAATGTGTGCCCATTACACTGTAAATGGTGAAAGCGTTTGGAGAAACCGTATACCCTGCTGTCTGAGGACCATTCGCCCAATTATATAAAGTGCCGCCAGACACTGTTAAGCTGGCAGACTGCCCATTACAAATCAGCGTGCGGTTGGCGACAGCTGAGAGAACAGGAGCTGGCAGAACGACTACGACGGCTTGACCCTGCGCAGAACAATTAAGACTATTGGTGCCGACTACAAGATAAGAGGTTGGAATCAGCGGTGCAGCAGTAAAACTAGCTGCAGAGCCACCAGTCGAATTCCAAGTATAGGTACCACCTGCACCGACACCATTCGCCGTAACAGTAATTACATCATTCTCGCATATTAAAGAATTGCTGACTGCTGCGGTAATGGTCGGCGTTGTTTTGGTCGCGACGGAAACCGTTGCGACGCCAGAACAGGTGCCATCAGTTACAGACACGGTGTAGATGGTGTTGCTGCTTGGAGAAACTATGGCGGTTGGTGCATTTACATTCAGACCAACCCAACTATAAGCAGTACCACTTGCGACAGCGGTGAGGGTGCTGGTAGAGCCCGCACAAACCAAAGTTGGTGTGGCAAGCACAGACACTGGCATAGGTGCTACAGTAATTGGACGCGTTGCAGTTACCGTACCGCAACCATTTGCTCCGCTCACTGTGTAAGTTGTAGTGACTTGTGGTGTAAAGGTAATACCATTGCTGATACCACCAGACCAGCTGTAGGTTACTGCCCCGGAGGCAAGAAGATTAGCTGTTTGTCCTAAACACACTGTATTGCTAGTTGCAGTAATACTTAGTGTTGGAGGAGCTGTTGTTACAATTACCGTCACTATGGAAGAGGTGATACAACCCAAGGAATTTGTTCCGTTAACTGTATAATTAGTTGTTGCAGTTGGCGTCAACACAACAGTTCCAGTATTTGAACCAGCGAAGTTTGCAACCGGCAACCAGGTATAACTGCTGACACCACTGCCGCTCAGAGTTGTACTATTACCAAGACAGACTGCACCAATAGTTGGCGTGACTGCAACGGGAGAACCATTAAAATTATAGGTGATGACAATGGAACCATGACCAGCAGCAACGCCTTGCGTATAGGAAGCGCCACTAACCAGCGTGCTGGCCCAAGACGATCCGCCCCCGCCGCCACCATTGCAGCCGCCGGTTCCGGTCATTCCGCCGCCACCGCCATAATAGCCACCGCCGCCGCCACCGCCGCCATTCACACCGCCAGTTGCGCCACCACAAATGAAAGACGTACCACCACCTGCGCCACCAATACCGAGTCCGCCTGTGCAGCCATAGCCGCCGGTTGCTGAACTAGGTAGACCGCCACCTGCGCCACCGGATGAAAATCCTGCACCGCCGCCGCCAGAACCATAACTAGGAGCTGTGCCGCCACTCTCAGCGCCACTGCCACCTGTGGCACAGCCACCTCCGCCAGCACCACCAAAGCCGCTTGCTGAAGAAAAGGAAGTGCCTCCCCCGCCTGTGCCGGCATTGGCATTATAGGAAGAGCTACCGCCACCGCCGCCGCCACCGCCAGCTACCATGATCCGATTACCTAAAGTCGTTCCATTGACGCGGATATCGGAAGCTCCACCGCCGCCAGCACCCTGGCTACCGGAACTTATTCCTCCGCTGCCACCGCCATTAAACCCGCCTGCTGTCACGGAGCCTTGTCCGCCCACATAAAAATACATAATAGAACCTGGCGTAGCAGTTATTACACCGCGCACTACACCACCACTCGCTCCTAAGCCGCCGCCTGAGCCGCCTGCAGCTCCGCCAGCTCCCCACATCGTAATGGTCATGTTACCTGTACAAGGCGGTACAACAAATTGCTGAACTGTTCCCGTATGCACAAAGGTAGTGGTCACTGGCGCCTGCGCTAATAAAGTGCCGACTCCTGAAACCGCAGCAAAAACAATACTTGCCGCTATTTTTTTTCTGAATTTTGAGTAATTTTTTATCATTTTGTTTACGTTAGTGTAACAAATTTAATTTTTTTAAACGATTTTGCAAATGTTTTATCCCTGTAAAAAAGGGAATGTCTGATGATTATTAGGACGCTTTTTTGATCCGTTTTTCTTTATTATTTTCACCATTCACACTATTGATAAACAGCTCGGAAGGCCTCATCGCCGGGAGGCCGCAAGATTTTTTAGTACTACAAACTAAATTTATTCTTTGCGTGCCTGTTCCACCTTAAACATTCAAAGACGGATTCGTCGAACCTATTTTTTAGACGTCGGCCGCTGCTGGTTCAATGTGAATAAGCACGTCGGCCAATACCGGTAATTCAAGCAGGAGATGGTCTTTCAACCGATGAGCAATGGCATGTCCCTCAAGCACTGTCATATGGCCATTCACAATGACATGCAAATCGACATGAAACTTCATCCCACTCTTGCGGATATGGCATTTTTCTGTCCCCAGTACCCCAGATACTTGAACTGAAAAATCCCTGATTCTGTTCACCAGCTCACCATAGACCTGCTCATCCATAATTTCACCAAGAGCAGGTCGGAAGATGAGAAAAGCATTATAGAGAATGACCAAACTCGCCAGAAGGGCGGCCCAATCATCTGCCGATTCGTAACCAGGCCCCATGATCAGGGCCACACTGATGCCGATAAAAGCTGCTAACGAAGTAATTGCATCGCTGCGGTGATGCCAGGCATCTGCCTTGAGGGAAGAACTATTAGTCTCGTGACTTTTTCGGCGGACAAAGCGATAAAATAATTCTTTGCTAACGATGATGCCTGCCAGCACCCATAAAGTAAAAGGCTTGGGTAATGCATGCGGCTGTTGAATATTCTCAATACTTTCAAATGCAATAACCACCGCCGAGGCCACCAGAAAACCCACCACTACAAACGTGATAAGAGGCTCTGCACGACCATGACCATAGGGGTGATTGCGGTCCGGCGGTCGCGTGGAATAATGAATGCCGAATAAAACCATCATAGATGAAAAAATATCAGCAGTGGATTCAATCGCATCTGCAATGAGCGCGTAGGAATTGCCGAAAATACCGGATAGGCCTTTTATAATTGCCAGCAGGGCATTCCCTAAAATACTCATCCAAGTGGCTTTTTTGGCTTGATCGACGGCGGACATAGTTTATTATTTAATGATTTATAATTTATTCGTACTTGGTAATGCCTGCTAAGCCTTCGTTTTTGACTGCTGTATCCCTTTGTCGGTGACGGCTAAGCATACTTGGCTAAGGCTTCTGCAAACAAATATAGATTGTTTCAGTTTATTCCTGTAACAGTCTTCGATACAGTCGCAAATAGACCGCTGCCTGATTCATCCAGTTAAATTCTCTCGCCCTACTGAGCATTCGGGATGCATAGTGCAGGCGTGTAAAATCTTTGAGTGCCTGCACATACGTCGCATACATGTCGCGGTCGTCGAAGCTTTCAAAATAGAAACAGACATCTGCACCTATTTCAGAAAGTGGTGATTGATCGCTCAAAAAAATAGGCTTGCCAAAACGCAGGGCCTCCAACAAGGCCGAACCCGAGGAAGAAGTTAGGGAAGGCAGAGCAAAGGCTTTACAATTGCGAAGGTACCAAACTTTGTCACTATCAGTAATGGGACCTATCATGCGGACCCGGTCGCTGACATTTTTATCCGAGGCCAAGTTGCGGATCAGCGCCACGTAGTCCTTATCGATGATGCGACCGGCAATAACCAGCTCCACATCCGGATCGGCCAGCAGCGCGAGCAGGGAATGGATGTTTTTGTAAAACTCGAGGTCTCCGACAGTAAAAATAAAGGGAAGATATGGCCTGTATCCGCGTGGATAGGCGGGAACATCAGGCACTTCATTGGTCCCATTGGTGATGACAAGTATTTCTTTCTGCTGCGTCTTCATTTGCCGTTTGACAAGTTGTCTTAAATGTTCAGTTGCGCAGACAAGGGCATCACTCCGGTCAATGAGACTTTGCAGATGACGCAATTTTTCCTTTTTCCCAAAACTATCCATCTTCAGTCCCTCTCCCGGCCATTCCTGAATAGTCAGCAGCACTTTTGTACTCGGCAGAAGAAGTGGAATGGCAGCTGCATCACTGGCTGCAGTATGCCACAAATCACAATTCCAAACAAAAGGAAGGAGGTAGCGACTGTGCCATTTTTTAAGATAAATCTGCTTTAGTGGGCCGGGAAATTTATGAAGTTCTTCTGGTCGCAAAAAAAAATGGATGTCTTCTTTTTTATCCTCCGCCATCAATTCACTCAGAGATCGGCCGAGATTTATCCAATACTGCAGAAGACCGAAATTGGTCGATTGAGGATGATCACAATCAAGAATTATCTTTTTCACTATACCATTACAAATAAAACAAAAGCAAAGCGCAAGTGCAATGCTTTCAGAAACAAATCTCATACTTGTTAACTCTTTCTTCTTCCCCCTCAAATTTTTAAGAAGGTATGCCGGAAAGAAATACATTTGTACCACAAACGATAAAAACTTGGCGACTTCACAACTAAAGCGAAATCAGGTTACCACCGATAGCCTTCTCATTACCCTGGGATTAATCTGCGGAGGAATCGGCACCTCCCCCCTCTATGTGCTGAATGCTGTGATTGGTGAACAGCAAATTTCCGAACTGCTGGTGATGGGCACACTGTCGGCCATCTTCTGGACATTGACCTTACAGACCACTATTAAGTATATCATTCTCACCTTGCGTGCAGATAATAAAGGAGAGGGTGGAATCTTCTCACTTTATACGCTTGTGCGTCGCACCCGCTTTAAATGGCTCCTTGCCCCCGCCATTATTGGCGGCAGCGCCCTGCTTGCGGATGGTGTCATCAGTCCCTCCATCTCTGTATCTGCGGCAGTAGAGGGCCTCTGGTATTATAACAAGGATATCAATACCATTGCCATTGTCATCACCTTACTCTGCACTTTGTTCTTCTTCCAGCAATTTGGTAATAGCTTTATTGGCAAATTATTCGGTCCCCTAATGACAGTCTGGTTTTTAATGATTGGTATTCTGGGCGCCGCGCAACTGGTGGCTGACTGGTCGGTTCTCGCTGCCATTAATCCCATATACGCTTATGACCTATTGGTGAGACACCCGGAAGGTTTTGTCCTCCTCGGAGGGATTTTTCTATGCACCAGTGGTGCGGAGACAATGTACAGTGATTTAGGACATGCGGGAAAGGAAAGTATTCGTACCGCCTGGGTCTTTGTCAAGCCGATGTTGTTGCTGAGTTATTTCGGACAAGGTGCCTGGTTACTGAGCCACCAGGGTGCCTACCTTTCTTCCTTTGCCACACATAATCCGTTTTATGCCATCATGTCGGAGCAGTTTCTGCCAGTTGGCATCGCCATCTCCATCATTGCCACCATCGTTGCTTCCCAGGCGCTCATCAGCGGCTCCTTCACCTTGATAAACGAAGCCATCCGCCTAAACCTCTGGCCGAAAATCCGTGTCAAACATCCCAGCTTACTTAAAGGGCAACTCTACATTCCCTCTGTCAACTGGATTATGATGCTTGGCTGCGTGTCCGTAGTGCTCTACTTCAAGGTTTCCACCGATATGCAGCATGCCTATGGTCTGGCAATCGCGCTGACCATGCTGATGACGACAACCCTATTGAACTTCTACATGCACTTGAAGCGGTATAATCCTTATTTTATTTATTGCATCATCACATTATTTCTGGTCGTGGAAGTTGCATTTCTCGCCGCCAGTCTGAGTAAATTCCTGATGGGGGGCTGGATTACGATCGTCATGGCTCTGCTTCTCAGTTTTATCATGACGGTGTATCACTTCGCTAAAAAAATAAAAAACCGGTATGTGGAAATGGTTCGTCTCTCCGACCATATGCAGAAACTCATTGACCTGAGTCATGATGAATCGCTCAGCAAATATGCTACTCACTTGGTGTACATGACAAGCGCTAGTAATCCGGAAGAAATTGAATCTAAAATCATTTACAGTATCCTCCAAAAACGTCCCAAAAAAGCAGATATCTATTGGTTTTTACACGTGGATGTCATGGATGAACCCTACACTATGGAATACAAGGTGAAACACATTTCAGAAGATGATATCATCCGGATCGACTTTCGTTTAGGTTTCCGGATTGCACCTAAAATCAATTTACTATTCCGCAAAGTAGTGGAAGATTTGGTCCTCAATGAGGAAGTAGACATAACAAGTGGCTATCGCTCTCTCAACAAAAACAATGTAATCGGGGATTTTAAATTTGTAGTACTCGAGAAATTCTTGAGTTATGACAACGATTTGCCAGCTCTTGAAAAATTTATTCTGAAGATCTATTTCTTAATGAACTACTTCAGTTTGAGTGAAGCTAAGGCCTTTGGACTGGACAGTAGTTCGGTGAAAATTGAAAAATTCCCAATGGTGATAGCAGAAGCAAAAGAAATGGACATGCACCGGCTGAGCTAGTCGGTTTTTTGGATAAAAGAATAGACCCCTTTAGCTGCAGCGCTAGTCACTTCTATAGGAAGCTACACCACCAGGTAAAGGAGAGTCCTAAATTTTATTTAAGCAAAGAGGCTGATCTGGCAACCCTCCAGATTTTGTTTTTCAATTAGGCGGACTTGGGCAGAACCATGAATCTGAAACAATTCGGTTTCATAATCGCGTGAGGCGACCATAATGCGCGTATTGACGGCCTGCTCAGAAAAGAGCTGCTGCACGAGCTGAGGACTGTTGTTTTCGCGGGAAAGGTGAGCAAGAATCAAATGACTCAAGTGTTCGTGTCGGTGTTGTGTAAAAAGTTCGAGAGCCTGTAGATTTGAGAGGTGCCCTTCTGCAGAGCTAATTCGTTTTTTTAAATAAAAGGGGTACGGACCCTGCATGAGCATATCTTCATCGTAGTTGGCCTCCAGCACGGCTGCATGACATTGGCGAAAGGCGCTAATCACTTGTTCGCAGGCATGCCCAATGTCTGTCATTACGCCCACATTAATTTCATTAGCAGAGACCACAAAACTGTAAGGGTCTGCTGCATCATGAAATTTACGAAAGGCCCGCACTTCGAGACCGCCAATTTGAATGCAAGAATTATTCTCAATATAATTGAGCAAGTCTTCCCGAATAAAAAGTTTACTATTCTGATGCGTGCCTTTACTAATGTAGACAGGGATTTTAAATTTTTTCGAAAAGACTTCCACACCGCGAATGTGATCACTGTGCTCATGGGTGATGAAGAGCGCGCGGACCGAAGAAGCTTGCAATCCCAGTCGCTCCATCCTCTTTTCAATTTCACGGCAGCTGATTCCCGCATCCACAAGAATTGCTTCTGTGGAAGTACCCACATAATAGCAGTTACCATTACTACCGGAATTGATGGAGGCCAGATACAGAGACATGTTTTAAAGGTCAGTAATTTTTTGGGTCTGCGAAAATCTCTTTGCCTTTAGTTTCCAACAGTTCAGGAATAGAGCGAACTAAAAATATCAAACGCGGAAATCCGCAGAAATTCAGACTGGCGAAAAGGTTTCGCAACAAAGAGACTGCCGTGCTTGGGGTAAACGTGGACAAAAATAAAATCACGCACTTGATCCGCCTGTGCCTTCAAACGCAGAATCTGATCTTTTCGGAAATCGAGATCCTTGTACTGAATTTTTTTTCCACTCACATCCGACTGCAAGGTCAGCAGGACTCTCTCGCTCAGCAATTCCATCTTTACTAGAAACGTGTCCCCAGGATAAGAGCCGATAAGGTTTTCGTAGGACTTTTGAGCCTGATATTCAAACGGAAACTTAACGGCAATCCGCGAGGCCTTTTCTTCATACAACTTCACCATCAATTCCACAGAACAAAGATAAATCAGATAAAGTACGTCGCCTGCTATAATTTGTAGTATTGTACTAATCCCTGTCAAATCCGGGACTCTTCCGCTTCACGTAGACACGGGTATCGCTGCCGAGTTGTAGGGAGGACTGACTTGTTCCATTAACTTCCGCACGGTCGATTTGCAGCAAGAGTTGGACCTCCTCATTCTGATGAAAAATGCCGGCAATAGCATTATTCTTTGCGTTGGTGCTCAGATTGCAGGGATTGCCGTCCTGTGCCTGCGATGCAATGTTGCTATTCGCCTGCGAAATAATGCGATCACCAGACTGAAGGTAAAAACGGTATTCACAGAAATATAAAGTGCAGGACTTCCCGGGATGCAAAAATCCTTCCGTCGTAAAAACATAATAACCATCTTCCGGAATTTTGTATTTTAAGAGGGTCAATGCGCCTACCCGCTGATCTGCCAAAAAAGCCAGCGGCTTGAACTGCTGTCCGAAGGACAGCAGAGCATGAACTTGAAAAACCAAAAAGAAGATCCACTTCATAGTTTATAAAGAAGCTAGCGCCGTGCCAACAGCTGGAATTAAGGAAACAAACATCTGCCGCCGATAAAGGCCCTATTAAAGGTTCCGCCGCTAGAGAAGAGTGGCGAAAAATCCACGAACAAGTTATCGAGAAGCGTGTTAAAGTAAACTCTTCGCAAAAGCAAGACCTCCCCGACATCCACCCGCGTTCTATCCTAATGCATGTATGCGATAAACGGTAAAAAAGCCGTTAAGACGTCCAATGTGATAACGCATTAATAAACAAAAACATCATTCTCAAAGGAGCATCCACAACACTTTTATTTTTTTCACAATGGTCTTAAACTTTCTATCTTTGAGAGTATCAATTAATTTATTAATAATGAAAAAACGCGCTTCCTTTCTATTCAGCTTCAGTCTGGCATTTGCAATCAGCCTTCCGGCTCAAGTATTTACACCTATCAGCAGCACTGGGTATACGCTTGATGCTGTCGCGGAAAATACGACAGCCGCAGCCACGACTTCGGGACCGATAGACGGAAGTAATTTCGTAATTTTTTCTGCGGCTTATGCCTCTCAGGTAGGCTCCACCGCTGGCCTGCCCAATAACGGACTACTGAGCACGGGCACACGTACCTATCAGTTGCAAAGTTACACCACTGGCAATGTTGGCTTTGCGCTGCCGGGTCAGAGTTTTACCATCAGCCTGAGCAATCCCGCTCCCTATGCCGGTATCAGCGTACTCGGCTTTGGCACAGAAGGCAGCGCCACCTTTAACATGGTGATGACCTTCACTGATAACACCACCCTGACCTATACCAATCAGACCTACGCAGATTGGTTTACATCCGGCAACACCGTCACTTCGGGCTTTGACCGCTGTAACCGGACAACCGGCGTACCTGCCAATGCGTCCGGAAATCCAAAAATGTTTTATCTCGATTTTCCACTCAATTGCGCGGCCCGTTCCAAGGCTCTGTCCAATTTGATTTTTACTAACACGGGAACAAACGCAAGGCTTTGCGTGCTGGGCATCAGCGGAACCGGTGCACCAACATTTTCTGCTGTTGCGGGTCCTGTTACCTGCCTCAATGGAACCAACGGAACCGCCAGCGTCATTGCCAGCGGCGGCCTCCAACCTATTACTTATACATGGAGCACCACACCGCCGCAGAACAATTCCGTTTTGTCCAACGTGGGAACAGGGGTTTATACCTACTCCGTGCAAGATAATGGCGGCTGCATCTTCTCCAATACCATTGTGATTACCCAGTCACTAGCGCCCCAACCGAATCTGGGACTCTCCTCCAGCGCTACCACAGTCTGCTCAGGGGGCACCTTTACCCTCGGTGTGAACGGTGCGGTGACTTATACTTGGGATAATGGCAGTAATAATTTTATTTATGCCCCAGCAACTGTTTCCGCAACCACACAATCTACAGTAACCTATACGGTGAGCGGCATTACCAATTTCAATTGTCTGCGAACTGGTAGCATTGCTATCGTGATCAATCCACTTCCCCTTGCAGCCTTCTCAAACAGCATTCCTGCGCAGTGTAAAACCAATACCCCGTTCCTTCTGGCACCTTTCGCTCAACCCTCTGGTGGTTTGTTTACAGGTCCCGGCGTAACAAGTGGCAGTTTTATACCAAGCAATCCAGGCATTGGCACTTTTACGCTAAGCTACAGTCGCACGGATGCCAATAATTGCAGCAACACCGCCACCATTGCGGTGTCTATAGCCTCACTCGCGGTACCAGTTATGAGTCCAGCGGTACCGCTCTGCAGTAATTCCTCCGCCATACAGATGACTGTCAACCCAGCTGGTGGCGGATTTAATGGAAACGGCACGAGTTCTGCAGGACTATTTGATCCTAGTCTCAGCGGGGCGGGCTCACATCCGATTTCCTACAGCATTACCAATGGTCCCTGCACCACCTCAGCGGGTATCATCATTTTAGTGAATGCGGCGCCAACGGCTTCTATTGTAAATCCCAAAACGTTTTTCTGTAAAAATCAAAGTGCCATCTTCTTAAACGGTAGTCCTGCCGGTGGCAGTTTTACTGGAAATGGCGTAACAGGCGCTTCTTTTAATCCAGCGAACGCTAGTGTGAGTAATAGTAATATTATTATTTATTCTTACACCGATCAGAATGGTTGCAGTGACTCGGCCTCCGTCCGCATTACCGTCAGCACCTGCGCAGGCATCTCTGAAAATGGAAGGACTCCGTCACTCTTCCGGTGCTATCCGAATCCTTCCAATGGCCTTTTCACGATTGAAGCGCAACAGGACCTGCATCTGGAAGTCCTGAGTATAACCGGTCAGACAATCGAAATCCTGCAGGTGACAGAAGGAATAAACCGCATTCGTTTAGCGCTACCGACGGGGATTTATTTTATCCGCTCAGAAGATCAGTCGCTGCAAGAACGCCTCCTCATTTCCGAATAAAGCATTCGCTCATAACTAAAAAAAGATCCTCGCCGGGATCTTTTTTTTTAGGGTTTTATAAAGGAAAAACAAGAGCGAACGGTATCACTTCGATAATCCACCAAGTAAAAACCACTTGGCAAATCGCCCGTTTGTAATTCATGAAGAGGAAGGTGATGCGCCATTATTTTTTCCATTACGACACGTCCACTTATATCACGCAGACGAATCTGAACGAATGCTCCAGTCTGAGAAAAACGAATGACCGAAGAATAAGGGTCATAAAAAAACTGCAAGTTGTCCTGTGAATTCTGCTCCTTAAGCCCTGTACACACTTGTCCACTCAGGACACAAATGCTGGCCGTGCCATGACAGGAAGACGAATAGCCGGTGACTGTGTAACACGTTGTGACAGAGGGAAAGGTCGTGATATTAAAGCCTGTGAGCGTGCCGGAAGCCGGCGCAGGAATGGCTAGCCATGAATAAGATGGAGCGCCGATGGCAAGCAGGCGGACTGGATAAACCGAACCATCCTCATATAAACACGTCATGGTATCAGAAGGGGTGATGCTAATACTCAGCGGCGAAAGAGCCTGAATTACAAAATTGAGAGAGTCTCTGCAGCCGCCGCCATTAGAGCCGACCAGCGTGTAAGCGCCTGCAGGTAAAGCCGCGCTATTTCCAACAAGCGTCTGTGGTAGAGCGAGACTCTTCCAGAAATACGAAATGGCGCCCTGACCAACAGCCGTAGCGCTGTATCCCGGACAGACCGCGTTCACATTCGTAAAAAAAGAGACCACTGGGTAATTTGAAAAGTAAACAGGTAGGCTCGTACTACTGCGGCAACCCTGTGCACTGATTCCTGTGACAGAGTAATTGGTTGTCACAACAGGACTCGCAATCACTGAAGCGCCATACAGAGAAGACAGCAGTCCCGGCGCGTAGGTCCAGGTATAATTTACTGCACCGCTAGCAAAAAGCAGGGCGGACTGCCCGTTGCAAATTGTATTAGTGGTTGAACTGATTTGCACAGTTGGAAGCGGATAAATGCTTGAGGTGATGATGCGCTGTCCACGACAGCCAGCGCTATCCGCCTGCAGCGTGTAAGAACCAGCGGACGAGGCAGCGATGCTGAAGTTCGCAGCGACAAAGCTCTGCGTACCACTACTCCAGGTATAGGAATTGGCAGCTATCCCTGTCAGACTGAGCGTACCGCCGGGGCAAACAGAAGTGCTGCCGCTGACCTGTGGGCAGTAAGAAAATTCTTGAACGGCGAAGGTTGCAGAGCGGATACAATTGCCGCTGTAGAAAGCATAAACGGTATACGTGGCGGGTAGACTCGAAGGCTGTGTGATGACCTGAGTACTGGTGCCATTTGGTATAAAGACACCCGGAGGCTGAAACCAATTGTAGGAGCCTGCCCCGCCCGATGCACTGAGCGTGGTAGTGCCGCCAGGACAGAGCGAAGCGGGATTAGCCGAAATCATTACATCCCGCACAAGGACTGTACTCAGAGCAGGACAAGCACTGCCCGAAGAGCTGACCGTGTAGATGGTGCTGACAAGCGGTGTAAGAGTAAGAGAGGTCGCACTACTTCCAGTGCTCCAACTATAGGAAGAAGCCCCCGCAGCGGTCAACACAAGATTAGCTGGACCACAGAGGGTTGCCGAAGCAGGACTGATACTCAGCCCAGAGCAGAGCACCTGAATTGTGACACTGCTTTGCCCCAGCAAATTATTTGTCGCATTAAACACAGAACATGTAACTGCAGCAGGACCACAGGTCGGTGACAGAACACTGCAACTAACACCAGAAGCACTGATAAGCGTGGCATTTCCAGAAGCCGACCAAGAATAGGATACGGGAGTAGGACTATTAAAAAGGGCATTTAGATGAAATGGAATACCCGCACAAGCGGTGGGGGAATGACTGACCACAAGCGTCTGTGCACCACTCCGCAGGACCATCAGGAGAAGCATTAAACAGAGAATACGGAACCTTGCCCTCATCCCACTAATATAAAAAAAGGGAATTGTCTTTTCGTAAGAAATTGGTGAAAGTCCTTTCTTAACTTTGGAAAGAGCAGAATCACAAAGGCAATTGAAAAAGATCACGCAAAATAAAGTCCTGAGGACCATTTTTTTTGGCAATTACTTCTATGGCTTTTGTGCCGTTGCCTTGTCCCTCGAAGCGGTTCTGCAACAACAAGTCCCCTCACCTGATTTCCTTTTTTACCTGATGGCCTTTTGTGCCACGGTTCTGTTTTATAGCAGAGCCTATCTGGTCACGGAAAAGGGGGCCTCTCCCCGCCATATCCGCAGTGCCTGGTATGTCCGAAACCGAAAAGCAATCAATCGCTCGCAGCTGATCCTGGCAGTGCTCCTCGCATTGTTATTACTGCGTTTTGTTTTTCTTCACTGGCAGAGGCTACTAAATCTACCCGTAAGCACTTATACGCTTCTACTCCTTTTTCCCTCCATTGCGATCTTATATTACGGCATCCGATGGCGTGGACACACGTATCAGTTGCGTCACATTGGCTGGCTTAAACCACTCATCATCGGTCTTTCCTGGGCTGGACTGGTTACGGTTTACCCCCTGCTCTATCAGCGTATCAGCTCGGGAGAACAATTTACACCTGATCTAACGAACGTGTACTTCTTCCTCAAAAACTTAATGTACATCACGCTACTTTGTATACTTTTTGACATCAAGGACTATGCGATGGATTATAATCAGCAACTCAAAACCGTTGTGGTGCGGCTGGGATTGCGCAGAACCATGTTTATAATTATTATACCACTCGCTTTGCTTGGATTCGGTGCTTTTCTGATTTATGCAGTAACACGGGATTTTTCCATTATGCGCATACTCGTCAATAGCATCCCCTTTGCCAGCATTGTGATAGCAACCTATGCCATGACCAATCTGCGCACTATATTTTTCTACCTCATGGTGATTGACGGACTCATGTTAGTCGAAGCCCTCTGCGGCATACTGGGAGTCCTCTGCTTTTGAGTAGGATTCGTCCCTTAAAGTCGAAAAAAAAGAGTATCAGCTTGGGTAGCTGGTTTCAGGACTGGAGCGGCATAGATGCAAAATTTGACTATCTTTAGCCCTATAATTTTACACAATGAAAATTTCCTATAACTGGCTCAGCACCTTGATAAAAACCGATCTCAGTGCGGAAGCTTGCGCTACCCGATTAACGGCCTGTGGCCTGGAAGTGGAGGGCATTGAAGAGATAGAGAGTGTACCAGGGGGGCTGCGGGGACTGGTTGTGGGATCTGTAGAATCCTGTGAAAAACATCCCGATGCTGATCGTCTAAATCTGACGAAAGTAAATATTGGGACCGGCGAACTTCTATCGATTGTTTGCGGCGCACCCAATGTGGCTGCGGGACAAAAAGTGATTGTCGCCACGATTGGTGCTAAACTATATCCAACGGAAGGAGAGCCTTTTGAAATTAAAAAATCAAAAATTCGTGGAGCGCTCAGTGAAGGCATGCTGTGCGCAGAAGACGAAATCGGTCTAGGCAAGAGTCACGCCGGGATTATGGTATTGCCTGAAACGATTGCAGTCGGAACGCCTGCAGCGGACTATTTCCAAGTTGAAACAGACACCCTGCTCGAAATTGGCCTGACGCCAAACCGCAGTGATGCAGCTTCCCACCTTGGTGTTGCCAGAGATCTGGCAGCCATTCTGAATTCAGATCCCGCGCTAACGCAGAAGGTACATACGCAGATTACGGGCATTGATGCTCTGCCCCCTGCCTTAGGAGATAAAAAAATAAAAGTCACCATTGCGCAAGCAGAAACCTGTCGTCGCTATAGCGGGGTGGTCATCAGCGGGATTCAAGTGGGCGCAAGTCCATCTTGGTTAAAAAACCGTCTTCAATCCATCGGCCTGCGCAGTATCAACAATGTGGTGGATGTGACAAATTTTGTATTGCATGAATTAGGACAGCCCCTGCATGCCTTTGATCTGGATCAGATTGAAGGACATCATATTATGGTTCGTCCCGCGAAATTAGGCGAGAAATTTACAACGCTGGATGGCATCCAACGGGAATTGAAAGCAGGTGATCTGATGATTTGCGATGAGCAGAAGCCACTTTGTATTGCTGGCGTATTTGGCGGCGCAGAGAGTGGCGTAACAGA
>CALPON020000041.1 GCA_943325195.2 Sphingobacterium thalpophilum
AGGATACGTTTGCGCAATTCGCCTGTCACTTCCCATTGATGCAAAGGCGTTGTTTCCCCAAGTATTTTAATAATGATGGAGGATTCTCCTAGATCATTGACCCGAAGGAATTGGGGCGCTTTAATAATCGTGTCCTTCCACAACTCGTCTTTCGCCATCTCCGCGCCAATCTCGTTTATTAGGGCAATGACTTTTTCCAGATCAGAATCATAACTGATTCCAATGTTAAGATTTACTCTCGAAAAGTTTTTACTCAGGTTCGATACTTTTTTTATTTCACCATGCGGAATGTGGTGCACCGTCCCGTCCTGATCACGAATAGTTGTCATGCGCAGGGTTATTTCCTCAACCAGTCCCCCTGTATTGTCAAAGGAAACTACATCGCCAATCCGGTATTGATTTTCGAGGATAATGAATAGACCACTGATCAGGTCACGGATCAGGTATTGTCCGCCGAAGCCCAGGGCCAGGCCCACAATTCCGGCACCTGCGAGGAGTGGACCGATTTCTACCCCGACTTCCTGCAAAGCCATCATGCTGACAATTATAATGAATACAATACGAAGCGTGGCAGAGAATATCGAGATCAGCGTGTCCTCGCGTTTTTTTTCAGCGTCCGAAGAAGACGAAGGGTCCGTGGCAACAGCCATGCGTACCGCTTTATAAATTAGTTTCTGGAGAAGTTTATTCGCAAGATAGGCGAGGAAGATTATCAGAATAATCTTGAGTCCATGGTGCAGGAACCACGGTATTAACTTAGAACTCCAGTCATCAAATTGTGCTTCAATACGCTTCATTGGTATAAATTCCTGGGACAAAAATAAGGCTTGCATTGACTTCTAATAACTTTTTTATAATAAGAATCAGTTAACAATTGCCATGCCTGTCTCTCGTGAGAGACTTTAAATTTCGTATTTTTCGACCCATGGAAACAAAAGACAGCAATGGAACTAGTTTGAATAATGGCGATACCGTTACTGTTATTAAGGACTTGAAAGTAAAAGGTTCGTCGATGGTGATTAAACGCGGAAAAACGGTGAAGAATATTAAACTCACCGAAGATCCATCCGAGGTAGATTGTCGGGTGGATGGCACCAGTATTGTTCTGAGGGCGGAGTTTTTAAAGAAGACGTGATCAACCTCTGAGTTGGTCCAGTAGGTCGTTCAACTGTTGGGTTTGTTCCTCCGTAAGGTACTGGAACATCTCAATGGTCGAATCGTCCAAGAAATCAAGACCTTGCAAAATAGCAAGTCCCTCTTCAGAAATTAGGAGGTTGACCTTCCTTCGGTCAGATGGACAGTGCGTGCGCGTGAGCAGTCGCTTGGTAACAAGTCTGTCCACAATTCTCGACGCGTCACTGCTGCGATCCAGCATCCTTTCTTTAATTAGTTTTAAGCTGCAGGGCTGGGGGTGCTGGCCACGAAGGATGCGCAGCACATTGTATTGCTGAACGGACAAGTCCGTATTTTTAAAAAAATTGATGTATTGTTCATTCAGCCAGTGCGAAGTATACAAAAGGTTGATAGCAAGCTTCTGCTTCTGAGTCTTGAAGGACCTCTGTTGTATTTCATCTTCTAGCTTCATCACTCTTAGAGGTAAGTGTGTAATAAAAAAAGAGGCACTGGTTCAGGGTGCCTCTTTTCTAGTTGTCAGGATTACTGAACTTTATTTAATTCAATATTGCAGGCAATACTCACCTCTTCGCTAACAATTACACCGCCTGTTTCCAGAGCAGCATTCCATGCCAGACCAAAATCTTTTCGGTTAATAGTGCCAGTAACGCGGAAACCATTTTTTACGTTTCCATAAGGATCTTTTGCAGTTTTGTTTGCACCAATCGCTAATAATTTTACGTGTTTGGTAACACCATGCATTGTTAGATCCCCTTCCAGGTCATAACTATTTGCACCTTTGCCATTTTTCTTCATGCTGGTGCTTTTGAAATTGATGGTTGGGTGCTTTGCTACATCGAAAAAATCTGGACTTTTCAGGTGACCATCACGCTTTTCATCGTCGGTGTTGATCGAAGCAGCATCAGCAGTGAAGTTAATGTTTGCGTTCGTAAAATCCATGTCAGAAACTGAAGAACAACTGCCTTCAAAAATTTTGAATTTACCTTCCGTCTCACTTACCATCGCGTGCACAACTGAGAAACCCAGTTTAGAATGTGAGTTATCTAGTTTCCAATTCACTTGTGCGCTCGCTGATACCATCACTAGGCCAGCGGCAACTGTTGTTAAAATTTTTTTCATGGATTTTGTTTTTAGTTTATCTGGCAAATATATGTTTAAACATCTAATGTTTAAACATATAAATTTGTTAAAATTTCATTATGTTACGTATGTGGTTTAAAATGAGCGTACTGCAGAGGCTCTAGGCCTTCCAAGGTCCAGTTCTCAATTGCAATTCGTTTCAGACTATTTACAGTGTAGCCTAATTTATGGCACATGCGTCGAATTTGCCTGTTTTTTCCTTCCGTTAGCGAAATTTCTACTTTATTTTCTGAGATGATCCGGCAACCGCAAGGCAGGGTCAAATAGCCGTCCCCCAATAGCACACCCTTTGAAAAGGCCGCAACAAATTGCTGATCTGGTTGGGGCGAAAGTTCTACCTCATAGGTCTTGGTCTTTTTCTGTTTCGGATGGCAGATTTCTTCAATCCATTTTCCATCATCACTAATAAGCAAGAGACCTTCCGAGGCTTTGTCCAGTCGGCCTGCAATTGCAAGGCCAGGAGCCTCACCTGCAAAGCAGGTGATGGCATCAGGAAGATCTGCGTTCAGGGTGCTTTCCAGTCCTGCCGGCTTATAAAAACGGTAGTACCGGAAATTGGTGGCCGCTTTTAAAATCCTATTATTTAAAGTGATAATGTCTACCGGTTTCAAAATTTCAGCACCATTGGCGGGTGAGCCATTGTAATCCACAAGCCCCTCTGACAGAAGTTTGGTAACTTCTTTCCCACTAAAATGATGGGTATGGACCAAATAGTATTTTAGTTTTTGGCGGAAACTCATAAAGTAAAAGTACTGTGAAATCTGAAATACCGCTCTTCAATTTTTATATAAGTGGTAATCGAAACCGTCTTCAAAACTCTATCTTTACGCTATGGATCCGCTAATTACCATTCGCCACATTAAGAAAACCTATAAAATAGGAGACGAGGTGATTGAGGCCCTAAAAGATGTCTCCATTCAGATCTACAAGAATGAATATGTGGCCTTGATGGGACCTTCCGGCAGCGGAAAATCAACCCTCATGAACATGTTGGGATGTCTGGATAGCCCCAGCAGCGGAGAGTACATTCTGAATAATCTTTCTGTTGCACAAATGTCTGACAATGAGTTGGCGCTAGTTCGCAATAAGGAAATCGGATTTGTGTTTCAAACCTTTAATTTGCTACCACGTTCTACCACTTTGGAAAACGTGGCATTACCGCTGGTCTATGCCGGAATGAGTAAGGCAGATCGCATCTTAAAGGCGACCCGGGTGCTGGAAAGTGTTGGTCTAGGCAACAGAATGAACCACAAGCCAAATGAACTGAGTGGTGGCCAACGTCAGCGGGTGGCCGTGGCCAGAGCTCTGGTGAATGATCCCGCTATTATACTGGCGGATGAACCTACCGGAAATTTAGATAGTAAGACATCGGTGGAAATTATGGGTTTATTCGAGGAAATTCACAATCAGGGTAATACCATCATCCTTGTCACGCATGAAGAAGACATTGCACTTCATGCCCACCGTATAATCCGTTTAAAAGATGGATTGGTTGAAAGTGATAAGCCAAATACGGCCATCATTACTTATAAAAACAGATTAGAAAAGATGGATAGCTGATATCCGAGTCCTATTCTTTTATTTATCCTTAATTTTACTTCAATGAAGTACCTGCAGATTCTAATAGTACTCCTTAGCTTCTCAACACAGGCGCAGATTGATACGGCGATTGCTGTACCGCTTCTGGGCGTTAATTTCGGCGGGCAGCTTCCTGGAGGAGATTTATCTTCACGTTTTGGTCCCAACTTGCGCGCAGGGGGAAGTTTTCTTTATAAAACAAAAAAGAATTGGGTCCTTGGTGCGGATGCTTTTTATATGTTTGGAAAAAATGTCCGCCAAGATGTTTTGTCTCAACTCAGAACCAAAGAGGGTTCTGTAATTGACAATGAAGGATTTCCTGCAGACCTCCGGATTACTGAGCGAGGCTTTGGTGTTCATGCCGTTATAGGGAGAGTGATTCCGGTATTTGATGACGGTCCAAACTCCGGTCTCTTTATTACAATTGGGCTTGGCTACATGCAGCACAAAATAAATCTTTACGATGCCCAGCAAAAGATTGCGGCCTTAAAAGGAAGCCTCAAAAAAGGGTATGATCACCTCACAGGTGGGTTTTCCAGCTCTCAGTTTATTGGCTATCTCCACTTAAGTGAAAACAGAATCTTGAATTATTATGCGGGATTCGAATTTTATCAGATTTACAGTCAGAGTCTCCGCAAAATCAACTATGACACAGGTTCTGCAGATCTAAGCAGGCGGCTTGATTTATTATCAGGTTTTCGCTTTGGCTGGATTTTGCCCTTGTATGAGCGTAAACCAAACGATAGTTATTTTTACTGATGGCCTTATTTTTCTACCGGCTTATTGTTGGGGCCTATGGTTTAGTGATAAAAGTCGCAGCGGTCGCAAATCCGAAAGCTCGTCAGTGGCTTGAAGGCCGCAGAGATTGGCAGGCGAGACTCGAGCTAGACATGAATGGCTTAGCGGCAGGAAAACGAGTCTGGTTTCATTGTGCGTCTTATGGAGAGTTTGAGCAAGGCCGTCCTTTAATGGAGGAATTAAAAAGGCGAGAACCTGGCACAAAAATTATACTCAGTTTTTTTTCGCCAAGTGGCTATCTTCCTTTTAGAGACTGGGAGGGTGCTGATATCATCTGCTATTTACCCCTCGATTCTCCCGCAAATGCCAGCAGTTTTCTTCATCTGGTGAAGCCCTCGACTATTTTCTTTATTAAGTATGAGTACTGGCTTTTTTTCCTTCGTGAAATTTCAGCGCGCCAACTGAACGCCTACTTAATCAGTGCTACTTTTAAAAATCATCAGCCGTTTTTTAAATGGTATGGGGCTCTATTCAGGCAATCTTTGCAGAGTTTTCGTCTATTGTTCATACAGGACCAAGCGTCTGCTGATCGCCTACAAAAGATTGGTATTGCCAATTTTGTGTTGAGCGGAGATACCCGCATTGATCGTGTCCTTCAAATTCGCGCACAGGCTTCGCACATAGAGGGTTTGAAGGAGTTTAAAGGCAATTCAGGTCTTCTTGTTGCAGGCAGCACCTGGCCAAAGGATGAAGGTTTATTGATGGATGCCTTTTTAAAATTAAAGCAACAGAATTTAAAAATGATTCTAGCTCCTCATACTATTCAAAGCACCCTTCAAGAGGAGACCTGCAGAAAATTAAAAAGACTGGGGATAAGCTACAGCCGTTTTTCTGAAGGCATTAATCCAGCAGCGGAGGTATTAGTTATGGATACCATGGGGCTTTTAGCAAGGGCCTACCGTTATGCTGATTTTGCCTATGTCGGAGGCGGATTTGATGAGGGTATTCATAATATATTGGAACCAGCTGTTTTTGGTGTACCCGTGTGTTTCGCTGGGACCGGTCATGAAAAATTTAACGAAGCGGTCGCCTTGTTAAGCCGCGGAGATGCAAATTTGGTGCAGACTTCGGAGGATTTTGTTCAAGTGATAACACGCTGGTTATCCGAACCCTCAAGCACTGAAACAATCAGAAAGGACCTTCAACATTACTTTGAAGAAAACAGTCAGGTCACCGAACGCATTTTGGATCAAATTTAAATTACTTATCTATGCTCTGCTGAATGCTTTGCCATAAGTGGTTTGCACTTTGATCCCAGCTAAATTTTTCTTTTTGCAAAAGACCTTTCGTGATGAGCTGATCAGCTAAAACCGAATCACTACTTAGCTTAACAAGTGCTTCAGTGATCGAAGTAATAGAGTCGGGATCCACATAAAGTGCTGCATCGCCGCCGATCTCCGGCAGGGCTGAGCGATTGCTGCTGATTACTGGAACACCGCAAGCCATAGCTTCTATGAGTGGGATGCCAAAGCCTTCATAAAAACTAACGAGACAAAGACAAAAGGCAGAGGAGACAAGTCCCGCGAGATCTGTCTGGCTCAGACGGCCAGTAAATACAATGTCGCATTGGTAGTCTGATTCCTTTAAAGCTTTTTTAATCTCTACAAGTCCCCAAAATTCGGGGCCTGCTAGAACTAGTTTTTTATCAGAACCGGTTTGTCTTTTAAATGCTGAGAAAGCGCGTATCAGTCCCGCAATGTTTTTTCGGGGATGCAGGGAGCCTACATGCAGAAAATAGTCTTTTCCTTGGCTAAATCGGGAACGGACGACCTCTTTTTCGGCAGTAGAGGTGAGGGTAAAACCATCATTAATGCCATTGTAGACGACATCAATCTTTTGTGGATGAATATGAAACGAATCGACGATGTCTTTTTTGCTAAACTCAGATACCGTGATGATACGTTTTGCGGTTTCTGCGAAGCGCGGAAAGTAATAATTGTAGTATTTTGACGTTAACCATCTCGTATCCTTTGGATGATGGTGAAAATTAATGTCGTGAATGACCGGAATCTGAATGCAGTTCGCTCCCAGACTCAGAAAGCCGTCCGGGGAAAAAAAGGCATCCGGTTTCAGCTTCTTCAATACCTGTTTCACCGAATGTTGAAAAAAAGCGTAATAGAGCAGAGGGTGACGTGCGGGCGGGGAAATAATCAGGGGAGTAATATTATCCGAAAAAATAAATTCTTCATCAAAAGGTCGGTCAAACAAAAAAACAAAATGGACATCGGGATTCGCCCGTGTAATCCGAATCAGGGTCTGATAGGAAAACCAACCTATTCCCTCCAGTCTATTTTTAAGCAGGAGCCTTGTATTGACAACGATTTGCACAGCATCAAATCTATGAAATTGATTAGTTTAAACCATAAAAAAAAGTATCTTTGACCGCTTTTGATGCAAAAGAAAAAATTCATATTTGACCTTGCCATCCTTGTTGTACTAAACCTGCTTATAAAGCCGTTTTGGACGATTATAATTGAGCCAAAGGTACAGGGTCAAATCGGAAACATAAGCTACGGCGAGTATTCTGCAATTTTTTCTTTTTCCCTCCTGCTGAATATATTTTTGGATTTTGGAATTACCAATTTTAATAACCGGAATATTGCACAAAATTCCCATTTGTTCAGCAAGCATTTTAGTAAGATGTTGAGTTTTAAATTCGCTCTGGGTATTTTATATTTGCCAGTCACTTTCTTTTTGGGCTGGTTGGTTATGGGTTTCAATATGCACCTGCTCCTGGTGCTTTGTCTCAACAGTTTTTTACTAAGTTTTACTTTGTTTCTTCGTTCTAATCTGCAGGCCCTCCATCTCTTCAGAGTGGACAGTGTTGTTTCTGTGCTCGATCGGGTTCTTCAGATTTTAGTGGTTGTCGCTATGCTATATGGAGTGGCTAACACCAAAATGTCTGCGCTGGGCTTCGTTTACGCTCAAACAATAGGATATGCCTTAACAGCTGCCATTTGTTTTTTTGTCGTACTTAATAAGACCCATACGTTTAAATTGAATTGGGACTGGACATTTAACCGGATGATTATTAAGAAAAGTCTCCCCTTCGCAGTACTAGTTTTATTAATGACTTTTTACAACCGGCTGGATACGGTCATGATTGCAAAAATCCTTCCAGGCGAGCTGGGCAAGGAGCAAAGTGGTATTTACGTCAAGAGTTTCCGGCTTCTGGATGCAGCCAATCAAATTGCTTATTTGTTCTCAATTCAACTTATTCCGCTGTTCAGCCGAATGTTGAAGAATAAAGAGAATATTGAAAATATCGTCAAACTATCTTTTACTCTTCTCTTGACTCCGGCGTTGATTGTGAGTGTGAGCACATTATTTTATGCGCGCGAGTTTTTTGATAAAATTTATACGGGGGATACAGAGGGATATCAAATCCTTGCGCTATTGATGTGTTGTTTTACCGGGGTAGGCTTAACTTATATTTTTGGCACACTCTTAACTGCTAGTGGTAACTTAAAGCAACAAAATATGGTGGCCCTGGGTGGAATTGCAGTGAATGTGATCTTAAATCTAATTCTAATTCCCCGATACTATGCCTTCGGTTCTGCCGTCTCAAGTCTCGTAACGCAAATGTTGACAGGTCTGTTGCAGGTTTATATTTGTTACAAAGTCTTTAAGTTTAAGGTCAACACGCGGCTTCTGACCTCCTTATTCTTTTTTATAATCGGTCTTTTTGCAGCTGGATTCATCAGTAAAAGACTCTTCACGGAAGGCGAAAACGCTTGGATGATCAATTTCGTAATCATGTTAATTTTCAGTGTCATTCTTGCCTTCTTAACTGGTCTGCTTAGTCATAAATCACTCTTACGTTTTATTAAATACAAATAGCGATGTTAGATAATATCTCAGCAACTGAACTAATCCGTAAAATCCTTCACTGGAAAAAACAGTTCCTTTATATTACCTTGACTACCATGGTAATAATGGGGGTTGTGGTATTCCTCATTCCCAAGCAGTATAAATCGACGGTTGTGGTATTTCCTGCACGTCAATTTTCCGTATCCAAACTGGTGATTGAAGCCAATGCGGGTAATCAAGAAGATTATATGATGTTTGGTGATGCGGATGATGCAGAGAAACTGATGCAATTACTTAACTCTGACGCACTCAAATTAAAAGTAGCCGATGCCTTCAACCTCTGGCAGCGCTGGCACATTACAGATACAATTTTCGCTTATCACTACCTCAAACAAAAATGGGATGACCAGGTGACAATTAAGCGCACAGAATATAATAGCATTAAGATTGAAGTGTATGATTACACTGCTGATTCAGCCGCTTTTGTTGCTAATGGTATTGCTGCTTTTGCTGATTCTGTGCGTTGGGAAATGAATCGCGAAGTTTCTGGCAAGGTGGTGAAAATTGTGAAGGAGGAATACGACTTTACCATGAACCGCATGAAAGAACTAGAAGACAGTCTCCATAAATTACGTTTACTAGGCGTGCTTCATTTTAAAGAACAGGTGAAGGCGTTTTCTAAAAGTTATGCCAAGGCAATCGAAAAGAACGATCTTGGAGCCATGAAGCGCTTGGAGAGCAAACTAGATACCTTAAAAAAATACGGCTCTGCTTATACCAATGTAAAGGATAATCTTGAAAAATACAGTTCTAAGTATCCGGACATTAAAATGAAGTACGATGAAGCCATGGTTAATTACCGCGCGCAGATTCCTATTAAATTTATTGTGGAACATGCCATTCCAGATGAATTTAAAGCGCGCCCGAAGCGAATGATTATCCTTGCCATTTCTATTGTGGCGGCTAACTTCTTCGGCTTGTTTTATTTATTATTCCGGGAACGTTTTTCGCGCCCGCCTTCTAAAAAAGTTTAAAGTACAGCTCTGGATCAGCTTCTTCAGATAGTCACCCAAAATTCTGTATTCAGACTCCTGAAGAAACATGCTTTTGTGCTGCTTATGCTGAGCTACATTCTGGGCAA
This sequence comes from Sphingobacterium thalpophilum, assembly GCA_943325195.2. Lineage (GTDB taxonomy): Bacteria > Bacteroidota > Bacteroidia > B-17B0 > Aurantibacillaceae > Aurantibacillus. Next base: position 9,602 of record CALPON020000041.1, read on the forward strand.
TGTCTATTGTCTTGTTTATAAGCGGCCTTATTTTTATCCATACAATGTCCTTCCCCTCCTTCTGTTTATTATCTATACTGCCGTATTTCATCTTCAGAACCTTGTCTTTTTTCTTGCTTTTTGTACGCCTCTAGCAATTAGTCTGAAAGAAATGGGATTGACGCAGGGACCCGATCTGAGCATTCCTTCAGAGCCGGTTATGGCCGGCATCATGCTGGTATATATCCTTAATCAGTTTACTAACAAGGTAACCGATAAACGTTTTCTAAATCACCCGGCAACTCTTATCATCTTCATTCAATTATGTTGGATGTTTGTTACTACTGCTACCAGCACGGAAGTTATTATTTCTTTAAAGTACCTCATTTCCCGCTTATGGTTCATTTTTAGTTGTTACCTGATTATTCCCCATCTCTTTCAAAAGCGCGAAAACATGGTGCGCTTTGTTTTTACCTACGCTGCTGCACTGGCCATCGTGGTGTGTTATACCACCATTGTACATGCCGGTTTCAATTTCGATGTAAAGGCGGCCGACTGGGTAGTTTCTCCCTTCTATAATGACCATACTGCTTATGGAGCTGCCCTGGCTATGTTTATACCTGTGCTGATTTCATTCCTCTGGTTAAAGGAGATGGGTAAGCTCGCAAAGTTCTTTTCTTTGGGCCTTTTGCTGATGTTCCTGGGCGCAATCATAATCTCCTATGCCAGGGCGGGGTGGATGAGTCTTGCTATTGCACTGAGTATTTATGTGACGCTTTTACTGAAGATCCGATTGCGGACTTTGATTGTGACATTTGGAACCGGGGCAGTCCTGTTCTTGGCTTTCCAGACGGAGATTGTCATGGCTTTGAGCAAAAATAGTACGGATTCAGAAGGTGATTTTCAGAGTAATATTGAATCAATGTCTAACATCACAACCGATGCATCCAATCTGGAACGTCTGAACCGTTGGAGTTGTGCATTCCGAATGTGGGAAGATAAGCCGATACTTGGCTGGGGTCCGGGTACCTACATGTTTAAATACGCTCCCTACCAACTTTCTCATCAACTCACCATTATCAGCACCAACTTTGGCACAAATGGAAATGCGCACAGTGAATACCTTGGGCCTCTTGCTGAGCAGGGTCTGCCAGGATTGTTAATTGTGATCGTGCTCTTATTATACGCTGCTCATCTCGGTTACCGTCTAGTCTATACTTTGCAAAATCGTGATGACAAAGTACTGGCGACCGGCATTTTCCTGGGGCTCATGACCTATTTTGTGCATGGATTTCTAAATAATTTTTTGGATACGGATAAACTTTCCCTTCCTTTTTGGGCTTTTCTTGCCGCGTTAGTTTGTTTTGATCTTTTTTTTCCAAAGAAAACGGCGTTAGCGCCTAGCCAGCCTAAAAATTAAGGTCTGCGACTTTCAGAGTCAGTAAAGCAATATCGTCTGGAAAAGCATTGTCCCCTTTAAACTCTTCCGCATAAAACAAAATTGTTTCATTTAGAAATTCAGGATTAGCAGAGGGATTGCGGGCTATAATCTCTTTTAAGTGATCAGTTGTCAGATTATCATTCTTCGCGTTAGCAGTATCTGTTAGCCCATCCGTATAACAGACCAGCAAAAACTCAGAAGTGTAATTAAACGTCTCGACTTGAATTTGAGTCAGGGCATCAGTTACACCTAATATGGTACAACCCTTATTGAGTTCTGAAAACTTCTTTTCATAAAATAGAATCGGGGGGTTATGACCCGCGTTTATGTAGGTGAATTGTTGGCTTTTTGTGTTCAGCTTAGCAAGAAAAAGAGAGACGAATTTTTCGTTTTTTGCATTATCGATTACCCGTTTATTTAATTCAAGTATAATATCTTTCAGGTTGTGCGTATAATTGATAAGGCTGTGAAGTGTCGCCTGCATGTTACTCATGAGCAAGGCTGCAGCAACTCCTTTACCACTGACATCGGCAATACAGAAAATAAACTCGTGATTATTGAGTTGAATAAAATCGTAGTAATCGCCGCCAACCTGCTGATGGGGCAGATATTTGGCTGCTACTTGTAATTCATCGGTGTTGGGAAGAGAATGAGGGAAAAGCATTTGCTGCATATTCTGAGCCAGTTCCAGCTCCTTCTTAATTTGAGCTCTTTGAATATGCTCTTTATAGAGCTTTTTATTTTCAATTGCGACAATAATAATATTAGTGAGCGTCTGAACATAGGGCAGATGCTTAATGGCGGCACTGAGTTCTAATCTTTCCTGATTAACATCTCCAAGCAGCACATAAGCAAGGGGTGTCTTTTTGTGAAACACAGGAATTACAATCTCAAAACTCTTACTCAGGTTGCCCTTACTATAGGTGATGGTCTCAATTTCACTGATATCTAGTAGTTCTTTTTCAAACTCCACGTGATTAAATTCCTCGCTGATACCATATTTTAAGATACAGGTCCAGTTTTGATCAAAATGAAACAGGATGAGTTTTCCAACACCGAGACGATTTTCAAGAATGTCCTGATACAAATCCAGTAATTGACTGGTGCTGTAATTATTATTAATGGCTTTCGTAATTTCAAGCAAGGCATTCAGTTTTAAATCCTGAATCAATTTCTGGCGTGATATTCTGGTGCCCGAAGCCATGCTAGGTTAAATAGACAGCCTCTTTGTTTTTTTTCGAAAAATCGGCTTCGATATGTTCTTGTAAATTGGTGCTGAGGGTCAGACCCACAAAATCTGCTTTCACAGGAAAGCGCGAATGGCTGCGGTCGACAAGGATAACGGTCGTTATTTTTTTAACTGGTTTGTCCAAAAACGATTTGACGGCATACATCAATGTTTTTCCACTGTTCAGGACATCATCTACCAGAATTACATTTTTGTTAACGAAGTCTTTTTCTTTAAAATCAACAGCAGGTTCACCATCCCATGGCTTGGTCTTATCCAGACAGATTTTACCAATCTTAACTTTCAACTTTGAAATCTCCGTAATTTTTTCCGCTAACTGAAGTGCCACCTTGTAGCCATTGCCATCGATACCAACCACTAACAATTCTTTAGCGTCAAAATTATTCTCATAGACTTCAAAAGCCAAACGGTTAATTTTCTGGCGGATTTGAATGGTATCCAATATTTTAATCTTCGACATTATTTATACTTGCGAATGAGTTGCACTAAGGTTTGTTTTACTTTATCAGAAGGCTCTGCCAAGGGCAAGCGCACAAACGGCTGACATTTCTTCAGCAGACTCAGGGCGTACTTAATTCCACCTGGATTTCCGTCCGCAAAGAGCTGATCGGTAATGTCAATCAGACTATAATGTAATTTTTTTGCCTCTTCAAATTTGTGCGCCAAACACAAACGCACCATGTCACTATACTGTTTTGGATAGGCCTGTGCAACAACAGAAATAACACCAACGCCTCCTGCTGCAATGATCGGTAAAGTGAGATTATCATCTCCGCTAATGACCATGAAGTGCTTTGGCTTATTCTTGATAATCTTCATGATCTGTTCCATGTTGCCGCTCGCTTCTTTAGTGGCTACTATATTTCTGAAATCTTGCGCTATGCGAACCTGTGTCTCCCAAGTTACATTGCTGCCTGTTCGTCCCGGTACATTGTACAAAATAATATCTTTCCTTGTCGCTTCAGAAATAGCTTTGTAATGCTGATAATAGCCTTCCTGGTTGGGTTTGTTGTAGTAGGGTGCCACACTTAAGATGGCTTCAAAATCCTTCAGATTAGTTTCCTTTATGCTTGCAACCACCTCTGCTGTATTGTTTCCTCCAATCCCTAAGACCAACGGTAATTTTTTACCATTTGCCTCTACAACTGTTTTCACCACTAAGTTTTTCTCTTCTTTGCTCAGAGTAGCCGTTTCTCCTGTCGTACCTAAGACTACAATATAATCGACCTTGCCTTGGTGCAGGTGCTTCACAATTGTGCGAAGCGCTGCAGTGTCAACCTCACCTTTTTTATCAAAGGGCGTTACAATCGCTACTCCAGTCCCAATCAAATTTTTATTACTCATATCCGATTTATAAATATAAAAAAATTATGCCGACTCCGCGTATCAAGGAGGTTATTTTAAATTAAAGTATTCTGTTGCCATCATTGCAATTTCGTTGCCGTAAGCAAGACTGGCAGTTGCAGCGGGGCTAGGACTGTTAATTACATGCATAGCATTTCCATGCTTTTCGATTTTAAAATCATCCAGCATGTCACCCTCTGGTCCCAGCGCCATGGCACGAATACCACAGCGAGAAGAGACGATATCGTCCATCTCTAATCCCGGAATTAATTTACGAAGGCGATTTAGGAAATACGTTTTGCTGAATGCCCCCCTGTATTCGTCCAGTCCGAAACGCCAGTGCTTTCCGAAGAATTTCCAGGTACCACCAAATGTGAATGCTTCAGCAGTGTCTTTCAGACTAAAAGCGGTCTTGCTATATCCCTCGCGGTCAAATACAAATACGGCATTGGGACCACACTCTATGCCGCCTTTTATCATCCGGGTGAAATGCACACCAAGAAATGGGAACTTTGGATTCGGTACCGGATAAATCAGATGACGTACTTTGCTGAGTCCTTTATCTGTGAGATCATAGTAATCACCGCGGAATCCAACGATTGCAGCATCCGTTTTGGCACCTTCTTTTTTTGTAATACGATCGGCCTGCAAGCCAGCCGTGCTGATGATGTATTTCCCCGTGAAACGACTTTTTTCTGTGATCACAATCGTGGCATCCCCAGTTTTTTCAAAGCCAATCACTTTTTGTCCCGTCAGCACTTTGCTGCTGTTTGTTGCATTTATCAGTTCTTGATATTTTTTTGCGACATCACCATAGTCAATAATTCCCGTGCAGCCCACGCGCAGACCCGAAATGCCCGTGCAATGCGGTTCAATTTCACGAATTTGTTCACTGGTAATTATTTCAATGTCTTCAACACCATTTGCAAGCCCGTTGCTATATACCTTTTGCATATGCGCCAATTCATTTTCATGGGTGGCGACAATTATTTTTCCGCAAATATCATGTTGTATTTTATGCTCTTTGGCAAATTGCACAAGTTCACGGCGTCCATCTACACAATTGCGCGCTTTGTAGGAACCTGGCTTGTAGTAAATGCCACTGTGAATCACTCCGCTATTATGCGAAGTCTGATGTGCGGCCACTTCATTTTCCTTCTCTAAAACCAGCACTTTTTTATCCGGGTGCCTAGTCGTTAATTTTAGCGCAGTTGCAAGACCCACAATGCCCCCGCCAATCACAATGATGTCAAAATTATTCTCCATACGATCCCGTAAAATTACTAATAAAGGACTGAATTCAGCTATCTTTATGGCTTTTCCAATAACAAACTAAGGGAGATGAAAATAATCTGTATTGGGCGCAATTACGCAGAACATGCCAAGGAAATGAAGTCCGAACTGCCTACCGAACCGGTCTTTTTTATGAAGCCCGATACGGCCCTATTAAAGGATCAGGACTTTTATTTCCCCGAATTTACCAAAGAACTGCACCATGAAATTGAAGTGGTAATAAAAATCGCTAAGGCTGGGAAACACATTGAAGAGCAATTTGCATCGCGCTACTATAACGAAGTAGGGCTAGGGATTGACTTTACAGCCCGCGATATTCAAGCCCACTGTAAGGAAAAAGGACTTCCCTGGGAGAAAGCCAAAGCCTTTGATAACAGTGCACCAATCGGCCAGTTTATCAGTCTTGACGGCATAGAAAAGAACAACATTTCTTTTGAACTGAAAATTAACGGGGAGCTCCGTCAAAAAGGAAATAGCAGGGATCTCATTTTCTCTTTTGATAAAATTATCGCTTATGTGTCCCAGTTTGTTTCTCTAAAAGTCGGAGATTTAATCTTTACGGGCACGCCGGAGGGGGTTGGACCCGTAAAAATAGGAGATCGCTTGGAAGGGACTTTAAATGGGAAGGCGCTATTCGGACTGAACATTCGCTGATTAGCTAAGAAAAAAACATAAAAAAAGCCTTTCTGAACGAAAGGCTTTTTTTATAACAACTTAAATTAGTTTGGAATAAATCCGTTGTAGTTGAAGTGGATGGCATTACGAATAACATTATTGTATAAACCGCTTTGGTTGCTTTGCTGCATCTGATAAACGCCTGCACGTCCGGTTTTAATAACATTATTTAGTTTTACGGTATCACGGGTTGCAGCATAATCCGGCACAGAGATATTCGCATTCTGTGTAAAACCAGCGGTGCCGGCTGCTACTGTGTTAATTGTAAAGGTGTAGTAACCATTCGCATCAGTCGTCGTAACGTAGGATTTCATAGACTGTGTTCCTGGGTCGTTGCTCAGGTTGAGGTAGACCTTATGGTTAGCAACTGGCATAATGGTGGTGGTAATGTTGATCACTGTTCCGCTTGTAATCTCTCTCAGGAAATTCACACCAACAGACCCGGTTACAACAACAGTTCCTGTTTTTAAGATGGTATTTGGATTACTAGTAATCACATTCGTTCCCATTACATAATCAAACTGCGCATTCTGTCCCATTTGCAAAGTCCTGCTAATGCTCGTTCCGTTAAAAACAGAGTACAGCCCCGTTTTTGTGACACCGTTTACCAGGGTGTCTTGTGTGCCTGTAAATCCATCAATTGTTATTTGTGCTTCGACGCCCGTCGCATTGCTGCGAATGGTCATCGAGTAATTTCCGTTGGCATCGGTTGTGCCGGAGTAAATGTCCGCTCCCTGCGCAGTGGAATTCGGGTAGAGGCTATTTTTATTCACTTTTACACTTACGTTCACCCCATTAGCGGGAATGCGGCCATTTGTATTCCAGCCACCCCCGCCATTTGGGGTAATAATATTCTTGCTGACGTTACCCTTTAGCACTGTGGTGCCAGTTACATCTGTTGGTGTAAAGGGAGTCGTTTCTTCTTTTTTCTTGCAGGCTACAAGAAGTGTGATTAGGGATAAAAATAAAATTGATTTTTTCATGATGAATATAATTTAAAATAAATGGATTAGAAATGAAAAATTAGGGTTAGAGCACCAGCACCACCACCCAGGGCTGTGTTGCCATTGAGAGTGTTGTTCAAGGAGAAAAGGTTACCATTGTTATTGTCGACCGAAAAACCACGAAGAACTTCTCGGCTGTCTGTATCCACTGTCTCAGTGAAGACCTCAGGACCTTTCTGGCCATTATTGTATACCTCTTGTTGCGTTTTTACAGCGCGATCGATAGCTATGGAATACCCCCAGCCATATTCTGCCGAAATAGAAATTTTAGAGAATACAAAATACTCCATGCCAATGAAGCCGCGCAAACCAATTCTAAATCCCCCACGACTATTGATTTCAGTGGTTCTGGCTACACGCCCGTTTACAGTCGGCTCTTGAATAGTGGTAGCAAGGGTGTTAAAATTATTGGTAAACTGAACAGGGTAGAGGTCCGAAAAAGCATTGCCATAGCTTGCTGTTTGTTTTGCAGCTGTGTTGCCAAGGCCTAACTCAGCTCCGTAATAACCTTGCAGTCGACGGTAACCCCGCCGTTTTTCATAACCAAGAGATAAGAGCCAGTTACTTTTTGTAAAGGTCATCTTATCATCCACCCGCATCAGATTTGCTTTTGCAATATCATCCAGCGTCCCAAAAGAAGCATCATAGAGCGCTTTGGCATCCTGCACCTGATTGGTAATGCTACCGCTCAAGGTATTGATACCAAAACGAACTCGGATGGCAGCTTTGTCCCCAATAAAGTACTTGCCTGTGATCTGGTTGTTGGTGTTGTTGGTATACTGAACCATGTTTGCGGAGCCAGCAAACGGGGTAGCACGGTTCATTGTCCCAAGCATAGCATCTAATACGGGTATGGTATTGAAGCCAAGGCCAATGTCGCCCTTTCGGGGGAGGATTTCATGGCCCTTCTTGTTTTTCGGCACGGAGTCGGTGCCAAAATCCTGTGCGCTGCCTGCTAAAGCACAAAACAGCAGCACGGGTGCCAAAAGTGTTTTTTTCATAGTTTTTATTTTTCTTGTAATGTAAAGGTAAACCAAAAATTCGTGTTTAAATATTTCGTTGTCAACACTTTATAGTGACAAATAATCAAATTGTTCGTACTTTTACTGGTGCAGTTTTCTACTACCGTAAAAACGACATTTCCAATAAGCTTCTTGATAATTAGGTAATGGCAAGATTCTTGTAGCCCGATGGCAAGAAATCCGATGTTTTACCGCTTTGTCCATATTTTCCTGATTTTCATTTGGACCAGTTCAAGTCTGGCTCAAAGCGCGAATTTTGATTTTGAAGGGTCAGGGGCAGGTCCACTACTTCTCAGTAACCAGGTGGCGGGCTGGACCATTAACCATGGTTTCCACGTCAATGGAATCGACAATTGTAATCAGGTTCTCTGTTGTGCACTAAACACGCAGTCTTCAGCCGTCATTAACACCGCCGGCGGATATATTGACCCCGTCATAGGTCTGCAGTATCCCATTTATTCTGTTTTTGGCGCCGGTCCGCCCTCATCAGCAGCAGCTCTTGCCAATCCCCAACTCTCCGTGCCGATGTCCGGACAAAGGGTTGTGCGTCTTAATTCCAGCACTTCAGGGCCTGGTATTGAAAGTATGACCCGAACGCTAACGGTAACCGATTCTACCAATATCCTCGAAATTGCTTTTATCATGTCCGTCACCGGTGCACACCTCTGCTGCGAGTCACCGGGATTTATGATTTCCGTAAGCACCTCCACCTGCCAATTTGTATTTAATACGGCTTGTCCCAATTCCAATAATCCCATGGTCTTTTTTTCCGTGCAAACGGGTTCTGTCACCAATGTCCTCACCAATCCCGTCTACAATAAATGGTTGATGAAGCGATTCGACCTCACTGCTTATATGGGGCAGAGTGTAAGCATCATCATCAATGCTAACCGCTGTACACTGACGGGACATTATGGATATGCCTACGTGGACGCAGCACTCACAGCAGGAACATTTTCAGCTAATAACATGCCAATCCCCAGCGGCAGCGTCACCATTCCGTTTTGCAAATTGGCCACCATCCAAAGTCCACTGAATTATTCGACGTATTTCTGGACCGGACCAAATGGGTTCACTGCCGCCAGTCCAAATGTCACGGTTTTTACAACAGGTGTTTACACGGTGAATATGGGCACAGGCGATCCCTGCACAGCTTCCACGCGCACTGTGTATGTTAAAATAAATCCATCACCGCAGATTTATTCTTCCAACTCTTCTTTATGTCCCGGTGCGTCCGCCGTCTTGTCTTATACGGGGGGCGGAATTTCAAGTCTGTGGCTGAACACTGGCGCAACAACACCCACACTGCAGGTTAATCCAGGTACCACCACAACCTACACTTTAATTTCCACCGATTCCAGCGGCTGCAACTCGGCTGCTTATTTTACCCAATCTGTTTTGGTAGCACCTGCGCCAACTGTTTTTCCGCATCCCGATTTTTGTGTCGGTGATACACTTAAAATAAGTATCAGTCCTGCTGTTTCGTATTCCTGGCAATGCTCAAATGGCCTTGCTGGTAATACTTCTGTCATTAAAATAAAAGCTGACAATTTGCCGGCAACGCTTCATTTTACGATTGCCCTTACAGGGCCCAATGCGTGCACGGCCACTACGCATTATAGTGTGCAGACTTGGGAGAAGCCCATACCCCTTTTATCTGTTGCCCCCGCCACCGCGGTATGCCGGGGCTCTGTTTTTCAATTGAGTGGTGCAGGGGGTAGTGCCTATTCCTGGATTGGTCCAAATAATTTTGTCGTCAAAGGAGAAAAAATCTATTTACCGACAGCTGCATTGCCTGCGAATGGCGTTTATACTTTAGTGGTGGAGAATGATAGAAAATGCACCTCGCAAGTCACTACCTCTTTAACAACATTTGAATTGCCGCAGGTGGATATTAATGACCTGAAAAAATGTATCCCCTTTTGTACTACGTTTGATTTAAAACTTCCAAAGACACTGGAGAGTCCGATTATTGCAGTGCAATGGTCCTTGAATAATCAGGTAAATTCGAATGGTGACATTTGTTTCAAGGAGGCTGGCGAATATCCAATGACTGTGAAGATCACCGATGCCAGAGGCTGTGCGAATTCACTTTCACGCACTATTACCGCGCTTCCCAAGCCCCTTGCCGATTTTGACTTTAATCCAAAAAATCCGGTGGAGAACAACGATCTGGTTCTGTTTAGTGAAAAATCGCGTGGTGTTCAACTCCGGGATTTTAAATGGGCGATCCAGACTCCGGAAACAAATCTTTCCTATAGTTCCAGGCAACTGGAATTCTTGTTTGAAAAGGTAGGAAATTACCCTGTGGCTTTGGAAGTAGCTAATGAGTATGGATGCAGAGATACGATGGTCAAGGTCATATATATAGCTGGCGACTTTTCTTTTTATATTCCAAATGCCTTTACTCCGAATAAAGATGGCCGAAATGAAAATTTTTATCCAGTTTTAAATGGTGTGAAGTCCTTTGAGATGCAGATTTATAATCGATGGGGAGAATCCCTGTTTGTGATGACAGATGCAACGCGCGGCTGGGATGGCAGCTTTAAAGGAAAAGAATGTCCTCAAGGAGAGTATGTCTGGCAAATACAGATGAGTTTATCCAATGGGCAGACCAGAAACTTACAAGGCATTCTACTTCTTATTCGCTAAGGTGTTTTTACAGAATTCTCTGAATGCCTGAACATCGAAACCATTTCACACCACTCGGTTAAAGGATGTGTTCCAACTGGGCAGACAGCAATAAACAAGCGGGTAATAAAGGCAATCATTGTTTCTAAAAAAAAATAGTGCAGACATTCCTCCTCGAAAGCGATAGTCCCTGAAGCAAAAAAGCCCCGACATTTCTATCGGGGC
>CALPON020000042.1 GCA_943325195.2 Sphingobacterium thalpophilum
ATGCGCTCTGATCAATTTATTTTTGACGAGGATAATTACCGTTACATCGGGAAAAATTCTAACCGCATTTTTGCCCTCGGTGATCCTGTTAAAGTAATCGTGAAGGAAGCCGATCTGGTAAAAAAACAATTAACCTATGCCTTTGATGAGGGAGAGGAGGCGAATAAACGTCAACCGCGGGAGGATAGAAATAGAAATAATGACCATAAACGCCGAAGAGGTCGGTAGATGAACAAACTTCTAATCATCGTCTTCTGTCTGCGCTGCTTTTTTTTACAAGCACAAAAAATAGAGACAGCGCTGGTTTATACTATTAATCCTGCTGATGGTTCTGAAAAGCGTCCGCCTTTGCTTCTCCTGCTACATGGTTATGGAAGCAATGAAAGGGATTTATTCACTTTTTCTAAAGAACTCGATCCACGTTTTGTGACAGTCGCTGTCCGAGCCCCCAACATTATGGGCAATGGCGCTTACAACTGGTTTGAGTTCAGCACCGTAAATGGCGTCCGTACCTATGATTACCAATCCGCCGTTAAAAGCAGAAAACGTTTATTATCCTTCATCAGCAAAACTTGCAGAGAATTGGGTGCAGATAGTAACAGGGTTTTTGTCCTAGGCTTCAGTCAGGGTGCCATGCTGTCCTACGAACTGGGTATGGCGGCGCCCTCTAAAATTAAAGGGATTGTTGCTTTAAGCGGAAGCCTAATGGACGAAACAAAAAAACTCATAACAGACGCGAATCAGCTGAAGAAGCTGGCGCTATTTATCGCACATGGTAAATCAGATCAGGTCATAGCGCTGGAGGAGTACAGGAAAGTTGATCTGTTTTTTCGTGAAAAACACATGCCGAAACTAACCTCCGTCACTTATGAAATGCAGCACAATATCTGCGGGGCGGAATTAAACGATGTCAAAGCTTGGTTGACCCGCACACTTAACGAAAAGTCCGAAACACTCACAAAGTAGTTGTAAATTGCAGGCTTATGTCCTTTTCTTTTTTTAAAAGCAGTCACACGCGTGAAACCTTTAATCTGGCCTGGCCTCTGATTATCACCCAAGTGGGCCATATCATTACCGGTATGGTGGACAATATTTTTCTGGGGCGCATAGGTGTCGCTGAGCAGGCAGCAGGTATTTTGTCAAACAATCTTTATGTCTTGCTCCTCGTCTTTGCCATTGGCATGAGTTACGCCACGACGCCACTGGTCACTTTAGCGCATGAAGAGAACGACCTACTTAAAAAAGCATCACTTTTTAAGAATTCTCTCGTTCTAAATTTAGTGGTAAGTTCGGTTTGCTTTATTATATTATTTTTCTCTTCTGGTTCTCTTCATTATATGCAACAACCGGAAGAGGTAGTCACCCTGGCTGTTCCTTTTTTTGATGTGCTCATTTTCTCCATCGTACCGGTTTCTCTTTTCTTTTCCTGCAAGCAGTATTGCGAGGGTCTCAGCAATACCCGCATGGCATTGTTGATTAGCATTGTGGGTAATCTGCTAAATATACTTCTTAATTACTGTCTCATTTACGGCAAATTAGGCCTACCCGAAATGGGTTATCTTGGTTCTGCCTGGGCAACGTTCTTCGCACGGCTATTCATGGGACTTTCTTTCTTATGGCTGGTCTTCAGGGCACCATTGACCAGAGAAATAAAGGCGGTCTATAAAAATGTAAAAGTCAACCGGCACGATTTACTTTCTCTCTGGCGCATCGGCTGGAACTCTGCCATGCAATTTACTTTTGAAGTAGCTGCATTTGTGATTGCTGGATTATTTGCAGGTCGTCTCGGTAAAGAAAATATCGACGCGCATGGCATCGCTCTCAGTATCGCCTCGTTTACCTATATGTTTGGGAGTGCTATCGGCAGCGCTGCTACCATCCGTATTGGTATATTTCGCTCGCAACAGAATTATACTGAACTCCGAAAGGCCGTCTGGTCTTCCCTAAAATTGGTAGTGCTGGTGATGGGATTTTTCGCGGGCCTTTTTATTTTTTCTCGAGCCAGTCTTCCGTATCTTTTTACCTCCGATCCTCAGATAGCGGGACTCGCTGCAACTTTACTTTTAATTGCGGCCATGTTTCAATTATTTGATGGGGTGCAGGTGGTCATGATTGGCATTCTCCGAGCCATGCAGGATGTGAAATACCCCACCTATGTGACCTTATTCGCATATTGGGTAGTTGCGCTGCCACTTGGCTGGATACTGGCTTTCCAGGTGGGACTTGGAACCATCGGCATCTGGCTAGCACTACTCTTGTCCTTAATTCTGGTCTCCGTTTTATTGTTCGTTCGGGTCCGGTTTTTAATTCATCCGGACCGCCGACCAGAAACCGATACTATTCCTGAGTCGATAGACGCAAATCTTCAATAACAAGTTGAATAGTAATTTTGCCGTGGGCTTCCGTTTCCTGAATTTTATAGACAATGTCCATAGGCCGTTTATTCTGAAAGAATGTAACGTAATCCCCTTTATCAAAGGCAATGGCCCTGAAACGGGCGTTGGGATTAGCTTTCTGGAAGAGTTCAAGTTTTAAGTGATTATTACCCATGACTTGTGCCCAACCCGTATCAAAAACAGATCGGGTAATAAAAATTGGATTCATGTTATCCGGTCCATGCGGCGCAAACTGGCGAAGTATTCTTAGAAACTTATCTGTAATCTCATGAAATTCCAATTCTATATCCACCTCAATCCGCGGCACCATCTGATCTTCTGTAATGCTTGCACGGACTACCTCTTCGAACTTTGAACGAAAGGCTTCTACATTTTCACGCGGAAGTGAAAGTCCCGCAGCAAATTTATGCCCCCCAAACTGCTCCAGTAAATCATTGCATTTTTCAATCGCACTATAGACATCAAACTCCCGCACGCTGCGGGCGCTGCCGGTGACCCGGCCTTCACTTTGAGTGAGGACAATGGTGGGCCGGTAATATTTTTCAATGAGACGGCTAGCCACAATCCCAATGACACCCTTGTGCCAGTTTTCATTGAACAAAACTGTACTCCGGCGGTTCGGTGTTAATGGGTCTTTTTCCAGCATCTCCAGCGCTTCCGCGGTGGTGCCCATATCCAAATCACGACGCTGTGTATTTGTGTCATTGATGGCCATTGCAAATTCAGCGGAACGGGCATCATCTTCGCAAATCAGTAATTCAACTGCTTTACTGCCATGCTCAATGCGGCCAGCAGCATTAATGCGGGGACCGAGTGTAAAAACCAGTGTATTGATGTTGGCACTTGTTTTTTGCTGCTGTATGTTTAGCAAGGCCTGAATTCCGGGACGGGGAGACATGTTAATTTTCTCCAGTCCGTAATAAGCCATCACCCTATTTTCTCCGGTAATGGGGACGATGTCTGCCGCTATGCTCGTCGCCACAAGGTCCAGATACTGATAGCATTTTTCCTGTGAGATGCCTGAATCTTCCGCAAACGCCTGAATCAGTTTGAAGCCAATTCCTGCACCGCTGAGTTCTTTGAAGGGGTAGGGACAGTCAGACTGCTTCTGATCAAGCACAGCCACTGCAGCTGGCAATTCCGCTCCGGGAAGGTGATGGTCACAGATAATAAAATCTATATTTTTTTCATTGGCATAGGCAATCTTGTCTACTGCTTTAATGCCGCAGTCAAGTGCGATGACCAGACTGTAGTCGTGCTCGGCTGCATAGTCAATACTTGCAAAGGAAATACCGTAACCTTCTTTATAGCGGTCAGGAATATAATACCGTATATTCTGAATATAAGGTTTGAAAAAGCTATACACCACGCTGACAGCAGTGGTGCCGTCCACATCGTAATCTCCGTAAATCAATACTTTTTCATTCGCATCAATCGCCTGATTAATACGGTCAATCGCTACCCGCATACCTTTCATCAAAAAAGGATCATGTAGCTGCCGCAGGTCCGGCCTGAAAAAATTTTTCGCCGCTTCAAAAGAATGGATGCCACGCGACTCCAGCAGACAGGCAATGACACGGTCAACCTTCAAACTGTCCTGAAGTTGCAGTGTGTTCTGCAATGGTATTGCCCCTCCAATCTGCCAGCGCTTTTCCAAACTCAAGCAATGTTATGGTAAACCGCTTCAATGTCATCATCCTCTTCCATCTTCTCAATCATCGCCATGACTTCAGCTTCCTGCTCTGGCGTAAGTTCCTTGGTAGTGGTAGGTATGTAAATTTTACTAGTCTCAAGTACACTTATTTTCCGCTCCTCAAGGGCTGCCTGCATCTTACCGAAGTCCGAAAACTGAACCTGAATGATGTACTGACGATTTTCTTCGTCATAATTCAAATCCTGCAATCCGAAATCAATTAACTCCAGTTCTAAATCATCTTTATTGAGGGCACCCGCTTCTATTTTAAAAAGAACAACGTGCTCAAACATAAAACTTACGGAACCATTGGTACCCATGGCCCCTTCTGCACGATTGAAGTACAAACGCACACTTGCCACTGTACGGGTAGGATTATTAGTCGTACACTCTACTAAAACAGGCACACCGTGCGGCGCATAGCCTTCATAAATAACAATGTCATAATTACCGGAGTCTTTTTCCGAAGCCCGTTTGATTGCCGATTCCACATTGGTTTTTGGCATATTCACGGCTTTCGCATTGGCCATCACCATGCGCAAGCGAGGATTCGAATCGGGGTTCGGGCCACCCACTTTAACGGCCATCACAATCTCACGGCCAATCTTCGTAAACGTTTTCGCCATCTTGGCATAACGTTTAAACATTGTCGCTTTTCTCGTTTCAAAGATCCTTCCCATAATCTGTCTGTTTATTACTCAGCAAAGATAATTGTTTATCGGCTACTGTTTCAGCCAAATAAAAAAAGGAGCTTGTACAAGCTCCTTTTTAAACAGATTGTTACCAAAAATTAGGGCTGGATGAGTACTCGCTGACCCTTGCCACTGTCTTTACTGCTTCGGATAAAATACACACCTGCACTTAAGCCTTTTACTTCTGCTACTTCTTCCTCTTTCAGATCAACCGTCCGAACCAATTGTCCCACTGCATTGTAAATCCCAAGGCTTTCCGACCTTCCGCTAAGCAATTGAAAACTGCCCGAAGATGGATTGGGCCATAACTGAATCCTGCTTGTGCCAATATTTTCTGAAAGGCCGGTGCAAGCACTCACAGTTAACACATAAGTACCGGTGTTTTCACAGCCGTCTGAACTCAACATGGCCACCTGATAGGTGTATACCTGCGCTGAACTTGGTGTAATTAAAACACTCGGCGTAAGAACACCCTGGGTAATCCAGGTATAACTGCTCGCCCCGCTGGCCGTTAAAGTGATTTTCTCGCCGCGGCAGACGCCGGGACGGTTGGCCGTAACACTCAATGTTGGAAGCGTGTATACAGTAAGGGCCAGGGTCTTTGTGGAAATACATCCAAAATTGTTAGAACCCGCCAGGGTGTAGGTGCTGCTAATCGTCGGCGTGACAATCAAATTGGGCCCTGTGGCTGATCCGTTCCAAGAGTAGGTCGCTGCGGTGCCACTGCCAAAAAAGGTCAGACTGTTGCCCGGACAAATGGCAGTGCTGGCGCTAACGGCATTCACTATCGGTGAAGGATTCACTACTACACTTGCAGTAGCGGAACTCGTACAACTATTCGCACCGATTCCGGCTACGGCAATGACAGTATTACTAACTGCTAACATTGTAAAAGTGGAACCGCTGGTACCATCACTCCACAAATAACTTTGTGCCCCTGTTGCCGTGTGAGTCGCCACATAGCCCGCACAGGTGGTCTGCGTACCCGCTATACTGATAACGGGCGGACTCAATACATTGATAGCAACGGTCGTGATAATAGCACATCCTGAACTACCTGTGGCCGTCAACGTCACTGTATTCGCTGTTGGAAAAAGACTCACATTGGTACCGGTTTGCGTACCGGGGGACCACGAATAGGTGAACGCATTGCCGCCGGCTGTGAAGCTAGCTGCGCTGCCGGGACAAATAGAATTACTTACCGCGGCCGCGCTTACACTCAGGGTGTTTACAGTTATACTGGCAGTACCAACTAGACATCCCACTTGAGCAATCACACTATAGGTACTGATAGAACTGCTGGTCACGGGAAGTGGATTCGTCGTCACACTGTTACTCCAGATCACCTGGCCCGCACCCGTCACGTTAATATTCACGGTGGTGTTGGGACAATATAAAAGACTCGGTCCCTGCGCAATCGTCACCGTCGCGGGTGGCACTGCAACTGAAAACTCAGAACTTGAAAAAGTCAGATTGTCGAGAAAGAAAAAATTCGCAACAGATCCAAGGTCATTGGCAATTGTGGGCTGTGAATACACCCCTGCTAATTTCCAGCTGCTAGCCGTTGGTTCCAGTGCTTCTGTCGCAATATGCGGAAACCACATTCTCCCCGCCAAGGCTGTATTACAGGCCGTAAAGTTTTTCGTCTGCGTCCAGCTATTAGTCGTCACATTAAAGGCTTTACCAAACAAATCGGGTAAGGCATTTGGACTGCCAAGTGTGTAATTTGTATTATTGGTCCAGGTAAAAAATAGTTTTGTTCCGTCTGCTGAACGCGCTGCCTGAGGAGCCAGCCACTGGGTCGCGATGTTGGCTGTGTTCCCAAATGTATTGGGCGCCGCATTCACACTTCCTAAATCATATGCCGCCCACAAACCGTTCTTTAAGGTGATATCATACATGCGGTGCCAGGCCGAGTAATTAAAAATATAATTGCTTGCGCTTCCAACGGTGGCAATGACGTGGGGATTGCCATTGGCATCCACAATCAAATCATGTTCCACATTTGTTGATGCAAAGCCACCACTGGTTGTATTTGTGGTGATGCAGCTGAAATTGCTGAGGTCAACCTGTATAGGTCCCGTCCAAGTAACTCCCCCATTGGTCGTCTTGTATAAAATAGGATAAATCGCATTGTTCACCGCACTGCCCGTAATGTGACCTAAGAAACTAAAATAACCGGTCTGTCCCGTCGGATCAAAAGCAATATTATAGTCCACAACCTGTCCAGCTGAAGTCCAGGAGGTGTTGAAAGGTGGTGTCGCTGTATAATTTAAACTCCAGACGATGTCATTCGATGTGGAATTCCAGACACCTCTGTAAATTTTGTAACCGGTCGCCAGAATGGTAGTCGGATCAATCGCCCAGAAGACACCAGGAGCACCCTTCACGAGGGAATGAGGGATTTGATCTAATCCAATTCCATTTTGATTATACGTCTCGGTTGGGATCCCTCCATTTACTTGACGAACGCCAGTTACCACACCATTCCAAGCAGAAGTTGACGTGGTAATCGTCGGTGCGAGATAAGAAATATATGCATTGCTGGGTGTCACATTGTTGGTGGGATTATAAATGGCCACGTTGGGATACCGCGCATAGCTGGCACTTGAGGGATTTAATACACCCTGATTGAGTGTCCAGGTCGTCCCCGCATTAGTGGAAACATCGTAGCGCAACTCTCCAGAATTACCGCCAAAGGTCGCCGCATCATTTCGGTGTATAAAAACAACCATGTTCAAAGTCTTGTCCACCACAATAGGATGATTGCCATTGCGAATGAGCGTAAACATGTTTGTTGACGTTCCAAGTGTCACCGAACTGGCACACTGTGCTTCTGTCCTTATAGGGACCAGTGCTACTAACACTAGCAAAGAAAAATGTTGGTAGATTTTTTTCATACTGATTTTATTAAGGTTTAGTTCTGTTAAGCTTCATCTAAAGTAAGAAGTTTTAATAAAAAACCAAATTTTTACCAGAAGCAAGTTCCTTCTCTAGCAAACTGCCGGACTCACTTCACTAGAATTCGTGCCTCCAGCAAATCCCGCATCGCATATTTCACACCTTCTCGTCCCTCTCCGCTTTCTTTTACCCCGCCATAGGGCATGTGATCAAACCTTAACAAGGGGGAGTCATTGTGAATAATGCCCCCTGCTTGGATGTGCTCGAAACAATAATCGAGCTCCTTTACACTGTCGGTAAAAACACCGCATTGCAAACCAAAGCGTCCCTCATTTATTTTCTCAACTGCTACAGATATGGGCCCTTCATATTTTTCGATGGTGATCACGGGTCCGAAAATTTCTTCTGCCCGCACTTTCATGAAGGCTTCGGTATCTGTTAAAATAGTAGGACTATAAAAACTTCCGGTTCTCTTTCCGCCGCAGAGCAGGCGGGCGCCAGCGTCCAGCGCTTCATTCACCCAGCTTTCTACGCGAAGGGCATTATCTTCGTCAATCAGATGGGAAACCTGCGTAGTATCTAATAGGGGGTCGCCTGCTATGAGTTTCGTTGCTGCTGCTACCATCTGCTCACAAAATTTTTCGTACAGCGAGGCGTGAATGAAAAAACGCTGGGCATGGATGCAAATCTGTCCGCTGTATACAAAAGCACCTGCTATACACTTGGTAAGGATGTTTTTCAATTCTGTTCCTTCCGAAATGATTACCCCTGCATTGCCCCCTAATTCCAGCACGATTTTTTTACGGCCACATTGTTTTTTTAGTTCCCAGCCAATTGCCGGCGAACCCGTGAAACTCAAAACTTGTATGCGCTCATCGGTCACCAGCTGATGGCCGATTTTTCTGTTCATCGGCAGAATGGAGACTGCTCCGGCTGGCAATTCGGCCGCATGAAGAATTCCTGCCAGTTCCAATGTGCTGAGTGGGGTAGCTGAAGCGGGTTTAAGAATAATGGGACAGCCGGCAGCAATCGCTGGGGCAATCTTGTGGACCGCCAAGTTCATGGGAAAATTAAAGGGGGAAATGCCGGCCACAAGCCCCGCAGGAAAATAACGAACGAGACCGGCTCTGTTTTTTCCTGCTTCCGTCCAGTCGAGACTCAGGTATTCGCCTGGTAGACGTTTACATTCTTCAGCCGCAATCAGAAAGGTTTGCGCTGCCCGCTCGATTTCGCTCAGGGCGTATTTCATTGGTTTGCCGCTTTCCGTGCTGAGTACTTCTGCCAATCGTTGACGCTCACCCAGCAATGCATCGGCAATAAAACGTAGACTTTTATATTTATGGTATGCCGGAAGAGAAGCCAGTTCTCCCATGACCTGACGGCCCTTGACAATTGCCTCATCTAGCTGCATGGCATCTGCCAGCCAGGTCTCAGCATAAACCTCTCCGCTATATTTATTCATTACGGGTAGTTTGTTCGTGCTCTTTACAAATTGCCCGGCCAGATAGATGTCATAGATTCTCATTCTACTAATTTAGAAATTACATTTCCAAAACTGTGGAAGGTTTCGATTAAATTTTCTTTTACTTTGTCCTCATGATCGACATTAATCCCAAGTTTCTCCAAGTTCTAGATTTTATCAATCAGACCAATCAACCCCTATTTCTCACGGGAAAGGCGGGCACGGGTAAAACTACTTTACTAAAATACATTCGCGAAAAAACACAAAAGCAACTAGCAGTTGTTGCTCCCACTGGCGTGGCAGCCATCAATGCGGGAGGTGCCACCATCCATTCTTTTTTTCAGTTTCCCTTCAAGCCTTTTATACCTGCCCTCCAAGCAAACGGCCAGGTGCAGCATGGGGCTTCGCAACTGGGTTCTTTGAAGTATACCTCCCAACGCCTCTCCATCTTCCGTCGCCTTGAACTGCTGATCATCGATGAGGTCAGTATGGTCCGTGCCGATTTGCTTGATCAGATTGATCAGACCCTTCGGATGACGCGTCGCCGTTTACATCTCCCTTTTGGGGGCGTGCAAGTATTGCTAATTGGCGATATGTATCAGTTGCCACCGGTAGTGCCGGCAGAGGACTGGCAACTGCTGAGTACCGTCTATAAAAGTCCTTTCTTCTTTGATAGCCTCGCCATGCGCAATCATCCACCGGTCTATATCGAGCTGAAAAAAATTTACAGACAAACGGATCAGGATTTTATCACTCTGCTCAATAAGGTGCGAAACAATGCGATGGATCGGGAAGCACTGGACTTGCTCAATAAACACTACCAGGCCAATATTTCGGAAAAAGAATATCAAGAAAATATCACGCTTACCACTCACAATCGCAAAGCGGATGAAATCAATGGCCGCAACCTCGCTGCCTTACCCGGTCCGATGCAACGCTTCCATGCAAAGGTGGAAGGGCAGTTTTCTGAAAAAAACTATCCTAACGACGAAGTGCTGGCACTTAAAAAAGGAACGCGGGTCATGTTTCTAAAAAACAATCCGGAAAAAAATTACTTCAATGGAAAAATCGGCGAGGTTACTTTTTTGTCAGAAGAGAAAATAAGAGTGCGCTGCGAAGCAGACCATGCGGAAATTGAAGTCCCCCGTGAAACTTGGACGAATGTCAATTACAAAGTCAATAAGGGTTCCGGTCATCTGGAAGAAGAGCTATTGGGATCCTATACGCATTTCCCGCTGCGTTTAGCCTGGGCGATTACCATTCATAAAAGTCAGGGCCTCACCTTCGACAAATTAATTATTGATGCCGCAGAAGCGTTTAGTGCAGGGCAGGTTTATGTGGCTCTGAGCCGCTGCCGCAGCCTGCAGGGATTAACGTTAAGCAGCCGCATCGAAGCCCATTCGCTGAATAACGATCGTAACATTCTCGACTTCGCCCGTCAGCAGCCGGATGAACAGACGGTCGCCTCTATCTACACTGAATCTCGCCGTAACTACCATAAAGAAGTTTTACGCTCCCTCTTTGATTTTTCTGAATTTACCGCCTACCGCAAAACGCTTGCGGACAATTTGCAACTCCATCACCGCCGCTTCAACAGCGGGGGACACCAGTGGTTTAGCGATTTGGCGGGACGAATTGATCAGTTGGGGGAGGTCGCTGTGAAATTTCAAAAACAAGTGGATGGTTTTCTCGCGGAAGGTCGCGATACGGAGCAGGATAATGAATTACAGGACCGCATCAAAAGTGCAGCCAATTACTTCTCGTCAGAACTAAAAAAGTGTCTTGATTTTTTTGAGCAAATTAGTCTGAATACCGATCACAAAGAAGCTGCAACGGATGTGGATGCACCCCTGCAGGACCTGCGTGAAGCCATGAATTTGCGCTTTCTTCTTCTTCTGGAGACCAGTCAGGGTTTCAATTTCCAGTCCTACATGACTGCCCGGCTGCAGGCTAAACCACTCAGTAAAAAAATATCTGTGTATGCCAGCGCACAAACGATCAGGGTGCAGGAGGGGACTGAGCATCCTCTACTATACCGCCTGCTTCTGGAAAAGCGGGATGAACTGGTTCACGAATTAAACCGGCCGGTTTATCTGGTGGCCAGCAGCAAAACGATTCAGGAGTTGGCAGAGCGGATGCCTGTTAACGAAGATCAGTTACTTCGTATTAGCGGTTTCGGTCCGGCCAGGGTAGCGGCCTTTGGTGATACATTCCTGGCCCTCATCCGCGAATACCGGACAGAACAGGGCATTAGTCCCGGCAGCGATGAGGACTATTTTTCGTCTCCTAAGGCAAAAAATAAAAAAGAAAAAAAACCAAAAAAGGAAAAGAAGATACCAACCGCTGAAGTGACGCTACAGCTTTTCAGGGAGGGAAAGACTTTGTCCGAAATCGCCCTGATCCGCAACTTAAAGCTAAACACCATCAGTCAGCACCTCGAACCTTATGTGCGGCAGGGTGAAATTCGCATTGATGAGGTAGTGTCCGAAACGCGCAGAAAATGTATCGAAGAGGCCTTACAGAAGGCAAATTATGAGGAGGGATTTACCGCTGTGAAAGAAATGCTGCCCTCTGATTATACCTATGAGGAGATTCGTTTCGTTCAGGCTCATCGTCTGCGGGATTGATGTATTTAGTTTGTATCTTTGCAGGACATGGATCTGAACGACATTCCTTATATCATTTACGGGGAAGAGACACCCAACCCGGCTAGCCTCAAATTTGTGGCTAATAAATTACTATTAGTCAGTGGCGCCAGCGCTGAATACATTCAGCCCTCTGAAACTAAAGAAGCCCCACTGCCGGCGCAGCTCTTCCAGTTTCCTTTTGTGAAGCGGGTCTTCATCCAGTCCAATTACGTTACCATTACCAAAGCACCAGAGCTAGAATGGGAAGAAATTCGCGATGAACTGCGAACCTTTATTACTCAGTATCTCAATGCGGGTAAAGCGGTCATCAACAAATTACCAGAACAAAAAGTCGCCAAAGATTCCAGTTTTAAAGAGACCATTTCGATAAACACTCAGCATACTGCACCGGCCAACGATGTAGAAAATAAAATCATTGAGGTGCTAGAACAATACATCCGTCCAGCAGTGGAGCAGGATGGTGGACTCATTACCTTTAAGGAACTAAAGGATGGTGTTGTTACCGTGCAGATGCGCGGCAGTTGTAGCGGATGTCCTAGCAGCAACATGACCCTTAAAGCAGGCATTGAGGGCCTGCTGAAACGTTTATTACCGGACGATGTGAAAGAAGTGGTAAGTGAAGCACTTTAATTGAACGACATGACGCCAAAACCATCGTTTGATGAAATTTATATGGAGCTAGCGGAAAAGCTTTCACTGCGCTCGCATTGCGTTAAAGCGCAAGTAGGCGCAGTCCTTACTAAGGATACCCGCATTGTCTCTTTGGGTTACAATGGCCCTCCAGCCGGCACACACAATTGCGACCAAGAATGGCCGGAGCACGGTTGTGCGCGCGACAGCAAGGGCAGCTGCTCATTAGCCTTGCATGCCGAGCAGAACGCCATTCTGTACGCCACCCGAAACAATGTCAGCATGCAGGACGCGACGCTCTATGTGACCCTCTCTCCATGCATTTCCTGCGCCCGCGTGATCTTTACCACAGGCATCCGAAAAGTTTTTTACAAGAACAGTTATGCTGCTTTTAAGGGACTGAACACCGATGAAGGTGTTGACTTCCTGAGACGCTTCGGTGTAGAGGTTCAGCAATTCGGATAACACATGAAACAACTTCTGCCACTCTTTCTTTTCCTCTGTCTGTCACTAATGGCTCAGGCACAGGAAAAACCAGGACTAGGACCAAAAGAAAAATCGGCGCGCTCCGAAATGAAGGGCCGAAATCTGGCGCGTAAACAAGATCGGGAAAAACGCATACTGGAAAAAGAAGAACGTCGCGCGGTTGAAAAACATCATAAACGTATCCAAACCAAAACGGTCCGAAAACGAATGAAAGCCAGTCAGCGCAAGGCTATCCGCAATCAGGAGAATAAACGCGATCCGTTTTTCAAACGCCTATTTCAGAAGAAAAATACCAAAAAATCCAGATCCCGAAAAAAGGACTAAGCCATTTAGCCTTCTATTTTGACCACTTATCAATTTCATCGTCCCACATTAAAACAGAGGGGCTTTAGGTCTGAAAAGACCCCCTAATTTTAATAAAACTTAAATTTTTGTTAAGAGCGTGGGGGAAGTTTAAGCAACTGATAATTAGTTGATTAGCCTAATTTGCCGAATTTTTTTTGTAAGATAAGAGTAGGGTGTCTAAATTTAACCCTCTACTAGTAGAGTTATTAAGGTAATTTAACAATATATGAAGAAGATTTATCTATTGGCGGTTTTAATGGTTTTCGCAAGTTTATCCGCTCTGGCTCAGAATGATAACGGGGCCATCAAGGTAATATTGCAGGACAAAACAACCAAAGAAGCAATCCCGTTTGCGAACGTTGTGGCCTACAAAGATGGTGTACAGGTGGGTGTGGCAACAACGAACATGGATGGTGAAGCATTCATCAAACCACTTGCTCCTGGTAAGTACACGGTGAAAGGTGTTTACGTGGGCTATCAGACGCTCGAAATTAAAGACGTTGTAGTCGGTGAGGGAAAGACGGCATATGTGACGCTTCCCTTGTCAAATGGTGAAGGCGTGAGTCTGACCGAAATTGAAGTCGTAACGTACCAGGTACCTCTGATTGATCCGGATACCAAGTCCGGTCAAACCGTTACGCGTGAAGATTACCAGAACCTCGCGACAAAGGACGTGAACTCAGTTGCTGCCACCACAGCGGGTGTTTATCAACAAGATGAGGGAAAAGCACTCAGCGTTCGCGGTGGTCGTGAGGTATCGACTACTTATTTTGTGGATGGTGTGAAGGTGTTTGGTAAACCAAATCTACCGCAACAATCCATCGAGCAATTAAACGTGATTACAGGTGGTGTGCCAGCCAGTTATGGTGACCTTACTTCCGGTGCTATCTCTATTTCTACACGTGGACCACAATCCACTACTTTCGGTGGAATTGAACTAGTATCCTCACAACTGACCGATCCTTATGGCTATAACTCACTAGGTTTTAGTGTAGGCGGACCACTTTACAAAAAACGTGACAGCACCAGAAGAACAGTGCTTGGCTTCTTCGTCTCCGGTCAAGGTAATTATGTCAAAGAACCGAATCCCTCTTTCGTTCCAATTTATGTGATTAAGGATGAAAAATTAGCAGAGTTGAAAGAAAGTCCGCTTCGTCAGTCACCTTCTGGTATTGGTTTTGTCCGCACTTCTGAGTACATCACCAAAGACGACATGAGGACGCAGCGCTTCCGTCCCAATGCGCAGAGTCGCCTGCTTTCTTTAAATGGTAAAATCGATTATGCACCGACACAAAACACCAACATCAATTTGGGTGCATTTTATGAATACAACGACAACATGAATGTCTCGACTGCCAGCAGTTTGCTGAACAGTGAAAATCAGAGCCGTTCCAGCCAGCGGAACTTTCGTGTATCCGCCGGTATCACCCAAAAATTCGGAAACGCAACAACGGATAAAAACAAATCTCAGTCCGTTCTGAAAAACTCTTTCTTCAAATTCCTGGTGTCTTATGAGAATATTCAAAATAAGACGGAAAGTACCGTATGGAAAGATGATTACTTCAAGTATGGCTATGTCGGTAAATTTGAAAGGACATTCCTGGATGAGAACTTTGCCTATAACTACGACTTTACGCCTGCATTTGTTGTCAATGGACTCTCTTCGGCCTCCTATACCTACACCGGAAGAAGAGAATTGGGTGTGAAATTTACACCAGCGGACTACAATAAGGATGCTGGTGCCTTCACTACTTACATCATTAACAACACTGACCCTCTCCGTCAAGCAATCACCATGAACTATCTGCAAGGTTCAAATGGGGTGCTGAATGGCGATGGTCCTGAGCAAATCTATAACCTCTTCCAGAACTTCGGAACTTATCCGAGTGTACCTTCACAGCAGGTGCGCGAGCAGTTGCGTGTGGCGACTAGTTTTAACACCGACATTAAAGATCATGCCTTGACGATAGGTTTTGAATTTGATCAGCGCTTTAACAGTTTCTATACTGTGGATGCAGGAAGTCTTTGGACCCGCATTCGCTCAGGAAGTGGTATCACGGATATTCATGCACGCGGACTTGATGTGGAAAATCCAATTAAGAACGAAGACCTCACCAGCCTCGTGCCCTATTACTATTTTAATTACCGTTACGACGCAAGTAAACAAACACAATTCAGCGAGCGTCTGCTGGAGAAAATGGGACTTCCAAAGAATTACACAGGATACATCAATACCGATGCAATGGATCCATCGCTTTTTAGTCTGGATATGTTCAGTGCAGAAGATTTACTTGGACAGCAGCGGAGCACCAATCTGGTTAACTACAGTGGTTTCTCGCATGATGGCAAAAAACTGAACCGCGAAAACACAAACATCTCTGATTTCTTGAACAAGACAGATGCCAGTGGCCGTAACCTCCGTCCAGTGGGTGCCTTCCGTCCCATCTACTCTTCACTTTATGTGATGGATAAGTTTGACTTTAAGGATATCAAATTCCTCGTCGGTCTGCGCGTGGATCGTTACGATGCCAATCAGCCAGTTCTGAAGGATAAGTTTGCATTGCATGAACTGGCGACCGTTGGTGACCTATCCAGCATCGAAAATCTTCCTGCCGGTTTTTCTGATAATATTCCCGCGAGTATCTCCAAAGATGCGGCCGTTTATGTTGCTCAGAATCCTGCCGGTGGTCGCTCACCGATTAGCATCCGCGGTTTTCGTGAAGGGGACAAGTGGTTCAATGCTGAAGGTGTCGAAATTTCCGATCCTCAGTTAATCGTGGCATCAGACAGTCGCCCCGTTCCACTCTTTAAAGATGTTGCCAACTATGACAAACCGATGTCTGCTGGTGGCTTTATGAATTATGTGGCTAGCATTAATCCACAACCCCGTCTGGCTTGGAGTTTCCCGATCTCCGATATCGCTAACTTTTTTGCGCATTATGATGTATTGATTCAGCGTCCACAAGGAAATCAAATCTCCCCGCTCGATTATTACTTCCTCGAAGCAGCTAGTAACTCCCCACTCATTACCAACCCAAATTTGAAACCACAGCAAAGTATTGATTACGAGCTTGGTTTTTCACAGGTGTTAAATGAGCGCAAGAACGCCAAGCTGGAAATCACTTCATTCTATCGTGAAATGCGGAACATGATTAATCAACGTGTGGTTGTGGGGGCGTATCCTAAAAACTACATTCAATACGATAATATTGACTTTGCGACTGTGAAAGGACTTTCAATGGCCTTTGACTTCCGTCGCACCGGTGGTTCACGGATCAATTTAAATTACACGCTTCAATTCGCTGAAGGTTCTGGTTCCAATGCAAACTCTGGCGCTAACCTTGCCAGTTCGGGACAGCCTAACTTGCGCGTGTTGCAACCCCTAGATTTTGATCAACGCCATAGCTTTGTGTTAGGTTACGACTACCGGTTCGGAAGCAAGAAAGATTACAAAGGACCAACTTACAAAACGAAAAAGGATAAGACCATTCACATCTTCGAAGACATGGGTCTGAACCTGACTTTCCTCTTGGGAAGCGGAACACCTTATACCCGTTGGAACACTGCTGTGCCAATCGGTGGTGGTGGACGTTCAAGTATCATTGGTCAGATCAATGGCTCATCTAAACCATGGGCTTTCCGCTCCAACCTTCGGATTGACAAAAACATTCCACTCGAGTGGGGTAAGGATGAAGGAGAAGGAAAGAAAACAGCGAAGTTGAACATCTACCTCCAGGTTCTGAATTTGTTCAATACCAAAAACATTATCAACGTTTATAATTATACCGGTGCAGCGAATGATGACGGCTACCTGACCTCTACTCAGGCTGCCGCTACCCTTGCCCGTGCCAATAATGCTGTAGCTTATACAGACATGTACATGATTCGGATGAACGCACCGGGCAACTATAGCCTCCCGCGTCAGGTCCGTGTCGGTTTATTGTTTGAATTTTAATGATTGCAAGTTTAAGTAAAATGAAAAAATTAGCAGTAATCCTCAGCCTCATTTCCGGAACAAGTCTTCTTGCCCGTGAGATTCCGAATTTCGTGAAAGGTGCTTCCGGCAACCTTGGAAACCGGGTACTTGCCAACTGTTCGGCGCCAAATGCCAGCAGTGAGCTATGGATCAACAACGTGCGAACCATTATTTTTAGTGGTGGTGACATGTGGTGGGATCGTAACGGAAATGGACAGGCGTTCTACTACTTGCCAGCCGTGCAAAATAAAGCCAATGGTGTGTCTTCTAGCTTCGCGGGCTCCATCTGGCTTGGCGGATTGGATGCAGGTGGACAGTTAAAAATTGCCGCCATGACCTATCGTCAAAATGGTATTGACTTCTGGCCGGGGCCACTCGATACCATCAATGCCTCTTCTGACCCTGCTACCTGTGCAAAGTATGACCAGATTTATAAAGTATCCCGCAATGCAGTAGACGCTTATTGGGCTAGTGGTGGAAACACGCTCAGCTCAGAAATCATCAACTGGCCGGGAAATGGGGATATGGGTCAACGTCAAGGACGTCGCCTCGCACCGTTTGTGGATTACAATGGGGATGGTGTTTACGAACCGGGACCAACAAGCAAAGATTATCCTGCCTACGATATTGAAAACAAAGCTGAAAAAGATAACCTCGGTTTTTGTAAAACCAAATTGTTCGGTGATAATACACTTTTCTGGGTATTTAACGATAACAGTGGTATTCATACAGAGACACAGGGTGTGCCTATTGGCGTGGAAGTGCGTGCACAGGCATTTGGTTTCAAAACCAATGATGAGATTAATAACATGACCTTTTACAGTTACGAGGTATTCAACCGCTCCTCTTTCCAGTTGAATAAAACATATTTTACGATTTGGAATGATGCCGATCTTGGTTACTTCCTAGATGATTATGTGGGTTGTGACGTGAAACGTGGTCTAGGTTATATTTATAACGCTGATCCGTTCGATGAAACAGCGATGGGAACCAATGGATACCAGGATTTCCCTCCTGCACTCGGATGCGACTTTTTTAAAGGTCCCCTTGCCGATATTAATGATGGAATTGATAATGATCAGGATGATGGTACTGGTTTGCCGAACTCTGGTTTGGATGAGCCGGGTGAGACCATTCAGATGAGTCGGTTCACCTACTACAACAATAACTACGGGGCATTTCCACCACAGACGACCAATCCCGCTATCGCCATTCACTTCTATAATTACATGACTGGTTTTTGGAAAGACGGTTCACCGTTTACTCAAGGGGGTAATGCTTATGGTGGTACGACGCCAGCAACGTTTGTGTATGACGGTGATCCGGTAGGAGGCACAGGTTGGACAGAAAAAGGTTCAGGAAATCCTCCGGGTGACCGCCGTTTCCTTCAGTCCGCTGGTCCATTTACATTAAAGCCAGGTGCTGTCAATGAAATTACTTTTGGTATGCCTTGGGCACAGAGTTCTAATAAAGGCGGCTACCTGCAATCGTTAGAACTCCTGAAAAATGCGGATGATAAAGCACAGGCTTTATTTGATAATTGTTTTAAATTACTCGATGGTCCTGAAGCACCAGTAATGACGGTCCAAGAACTTGACAAGGAATTAGTGATTTATCTCACTAACGAAAAAGGTAAAAATAACTACCGGAAATATAACAATGATTACGCAGAGGAAGATATTTCTATAGCCAGCGATAAAGCAAGTAGCATTCCTGCTCTTCAAAATCCGGATAAGTTCTACCGCTTCGAAGGGTATATCGTTTATCAGGTATTGAACAATCAGGTGACAGCGAATGACCTTTCGGATCCTACCAAAGCCAAAATTGTTTTTCAGTGTGACCTTGCCAATGGCGTAAGCCGCTTGGTGAACTACGAAACCAATGCAACACTTGGTGATTTAGATGCGATTTTAAAAGTAGAGGGAGAAGACAAAGGTATCCGTAATACTTTCCGTCTTCGTGAAGATGCTTTCTCCACAGTCGAAGGGCGCCGTCTCGTGAATAATAAAACATATTATTTCATCGCCGTGGCCTATGCCTATAATCAATATCTTCCTTATAAACGCGATGTGTCTCCTGCTGAAGATCCAAACCAAAACAGTAAAGGACAAAAACGCCCTTACCTCGAAGGACGGAAATTCAAAAAAGCAGCTGGTATTCCTCATAACACCGATGCGGAAAAAGAAGGAACCATCACGCAGTCTACTTACGGTTTTGGCCCTAAAATTTCTCGTATCGAGGGACAAGGCAATGGCGGTAATTTGCTCGTGCTGACCCGCGAGTCTGAAGCAGCGATCCTCAACGCACCTGGCTTTATTAAAACGGATGTGACGTACGAAAACGCATCCGGGCCTGTGACAGTGAAAGTGGTAGACCCACTTAACGTAAAAAATTCAAACTTCACTTTCCGTTTCGTTAACTACGAAATGAAGAATAGCGTCGCCACACTTAGCGCCAATTTAATGATGGCTGCTAGTGGCACGAATGCAGCCAATAGCTTTACCGGAACACTTGGGACTTTAAATATGAAGACCACAAGTTGGGAATTGAAGGATTTGAATGCAGATAAAATTTATCGTCCAAACGAGCCAACACCTTTAAAAGATGCGACCGATATTTATTATCAGCCAATTGCGCTAGGTGGTGAGTTTTATTTCCCTGAATTAGGTTTCTCACTGAGCGTGAAGCAAGTTGGTGATCCGGGTGAAACCGCTAACCAAGTGACGAATTTCGCGACTATCGCTGCTGAGCCTTCTTATACAGTGCCTGCTGGTTCCTTCTTAGGTGCTACTCAGGTGTATGAAGGTGGTAAACAAGGCTGGTTGGGCTCTGTGCCGGACATTGACGGTGAGTCACCATTTAACTGGATTCTCTCTGGTGGAAACACCACTTCAAATCTCGAAGATGCGTATTACCGCAAGAATTCAGATGGTAAAGTGGTGGCCTTCTACGATCCATTAAAACAGTTTGGTAAAATTCTGGGCGGCACATGGGCACCTTATCCGCTCTGCGCAAGCTATTACAGTCTGAC
>CALPON020000043.1 GCA_943325195.2 Sphingobacterium thalpophilum
TATCCCTACAGCAATCTCAGTGAAGGCCAGCACCGACTTTCGTTTAAGGTCTGGGATATTCAAAATAACAGCAGCCAGGTGTACACGGACTTTATTGTCGCCAAAAGTTCGGAACTGGCGCTGAAACACGTATTAAATTACCCAAATCCCTTCACCACCAAAACCAAATTTTATTTTGAGCACAATCAGGCCTGCAACCCTCTAAAAGTGAATATCCAGGTCTATACGGTCTCCGGCAAACTTGTCAAAACCATTCAGCAGACGGTTTTGTGCGAAGGTTTCCGTCCTGAAGGCATTGACTGGGATGGGAAAGATGATTTCGGAGACAAACTAGCCCGTGGCGTTTATATTTATAAAGTAAGTATCCTGGACGTTGAGAATAAAAAAGCCGAAAAAATTGAAAAATTGGTTATCCTAAATTAGTAAATTAGTGGCCCGTACTTTGCGTAAAATGAATTTGCGCAGCAAGAGGGGCGATTTGAAAAGCGTTTTAATGAAAAAGATTTTCTTCACTGTATTAACACTTAGCGGAACAGGGGCCTTGTTAGCACAATTAACCAGCAGCCAGTTCAAATCACAAATCAGTGGTCAGACCTTAAATCCGATTACCACAGCCGTGCCTTTTTTGTTAATCGGTCCGGATAGTAAGCAAGGTGCGCTTGCCGATTGCGGAGCGGCAACCGATCCCGATATTAATTCTCTTCACTGGAACGGAAGTAAACTGGCCTTTGCTGAAAAACAATTTGGCGCAGGTTTTACGGTTACCCCTTGGTTGCGGAAACTAGTGCCGGATATTAATCTTTACTACCTCAGCGGCTATGGTCGTCTTAACTCCAGACAGACCGTTGGTGCCTCCCTTCGTTATTTTAGTTTAGGAACGATTGAGTTTACGGATATTAACGGTACAAATTACGGCAGTTATCGCCCGAATGAATTTGCGATGGACCTTGCCTTTTCCCAGAAACTATCTAAGAATTTTAGTTTAGGGGTGGCCACCCGTTTTATCAATTCTACGATTAATAAATACGTTTCCTCAAATGGTCAGCAAGGCAACGCGGCAAGTACCTTTGCAGTGGACCTCAGCGCTTTTTACCGCAGTAATTCCTTTAAGATGGGCGGCAAAAATATGATTGCGCAATCTGGATTCGCAATTACCAATATGGGGGACAAGATTCGTTATTCCAATGACCAGAATTTTATTCCAACCAATTTAAGACTAGGAGGGGGACTGAAAACGGAAATTGATGACTTTAATAAATTTAATGTCTATCTGGATTTTAACAAGTTGTTAGTGCCAACACCGCCAGACTATAAGGTGGACGCGAAAGGAAACATACTGATAAATTCAGCGACCGGTGAAAAGGAAATTGCAGCCGGCAAAAATCCAAATGTGCCGGTCATTGAAGGGATGTTACAATCCTTTGGCGATGCTCCAGGTGGTCTTAAAGAAGAGATGCGGGAAGTTAACACGAGTATTGGTGTGGAATACGACTACAACGATATCTTTGCGGTGCGTGGCGGTTATTTTCATGAACACAAGACTAAAGGGGGTCGTCAATACTTTACAGTGGGTGTCGGCTTCAAGTTTAAAGTGATTACAGTCGATGGATCGTACTTGATTCCGACTCAGTTGCAGAATCCACTCCAACAAACTTGGCGCATTACGTTAAGCTTCCAGTTTGATAAATACGTTGCACCAGAGCCAGAAAAACCACAGCCTTAATTACACAGGCAGCTGTGTAAAATAAACTTCAGACTTCCTGTTTACATTTGAATTTAAAGCGATTTTTGTCTATGTCAATGTTTAGACGATCGCTTTATTTTTTTATTCTCTTTTTAATCTTCTGGCAATGCGGACCGCAGAATGAGCGCAGAGAAAACCGCAGCGTCTTCAATTATAATGAGATGAACGGCGTTACCAGTCTGGATCCCGCCGCAGCTTCCAATTTTGAAAACATATCGGTTGTAAATCAACTTTATGAAGGACTGCTTCAGATGGATGATTCATTGAATATTCTTCCTGCGATTGCAAAACAATACAGTCTGAGCCCGGATGGAAAAAAATATATTTTTCATTTACGACAAGATGTCTATTTTCATGATGATGCTTGCTTTCCCGAGCAGAAAGGCAGAAAGGTGAAAGCATCGGACTTTATTTTCAGCTTCAACCGCTTATTTGACAGCAAGGTGAGCAGCGCTACCAGTCTGGTTGATCTCATTGATAGAGACAGTAATACAGCCTTCAAGGGATTTGAAG
This sequence comes from Sphingobacterium thalpophilum, assembly GCA_943325195.2. GTDB lineage: Bacteria > Bacteroidota > Bacteroidia > B-17B0 > Aurantibacillaceae > Aurantibacillus. Next base: position 2,258 of record CALPON020000043.1, read on the forward strand.
CACCTGATGACTCCACGTTTATCTTGTACCTGCGCCAACCTTTCAGTGCTTTTTTGAATATCTTAACCATGAAGTATTTCAGCGTTATTCCCCATGAAGCCATTACCTATTATCAGCAAAACTTCAGGAGTCACGCAGTAGGAACCGGCCCGTTTGTCTTCAAAACCTGGCAGGAAGGCAGTCGTTTGATCTTGCTTAAAAATGCGAACTACTATGAAAAAGATGCGGAAGGGCGGCCCCTGCCCTATCTGGATGCGATGACTGTTTCATTCATGCGGGACAAGGAAACCGCTTTTATGGAATTATTAAATGGTAAGTTTGATATGCTAAGCGGGGCCGATGCGTTTAACACCAATGAAGTCCTTGATAAGGAAGGCAGACTGCGGGAACTCTACGAGAAAAAATTTGCGCTTCAGAAAAGTAAATTTCTTAAAACGGATTATATTGGAATATTAGTGGATCAAGATCTTCCCCTAGTAAAAAACTCTCCGCTGCGTCTTAAAGCCATTCGGCAGGCATTAAATTATGGCTTTGACAGGAAGAAGTTGATTCGCTTTCTTAGAAATAATGTGGGTATCGCAGCAAGTTCTGGCTTTATTCCTCCCGGAATGAAAAGCTATGACTCCTCGGCTGTAAAAGGCTACATCTATGATCCTGCCCGTACAGCCAGACTTCTTGCTGAAGCTGGCTTCCCAGGGGGAAAAGGATTGCCTGAACTAACCTTACACACGACTGAAAACTACAAAGAGCAAGCTGAATTCATTCAGGCTGAACTGGCTCGCAATAATATTCGGACGCAGATTAGTGTGGAAAAAGCCTCTGTCTTGCGTCAGGCGGTGAACGCGGGAGAGTATCTGCTTTTCCGAAAATCTTGGGTGGCGGACTATGCAGACGAAGAAAATTACATGAGCTTATTCTACAGCAAAAATTTTTCACCTAAGGGTATTAATTTTTTTCATTATTATAATCCCCACTTTGATAATTTGTATGAGGCTGCGCTGACAGAAACAGATTCGGAAAAAAAGAAAAAACTTTATCAGGAAATGGATCGCTTATTAATAGAAGATGCTCCCGTGATTACTCTCTTTTATGATGAGGTGATTCGGCTGGTAAGCCATAATATTCAGCATTTCAGCACAAACCCTATGAATCTGCTCAAACTTAAAAACGTTAAAAAAAGCGTCAATTAATAATCTTGCATGAGTTGAAGAAATTCAGATCGAACAGAAAACTTTTTTAGAATGAATAGGCGCGAAAGGCCCTCTTGTCGGCAGAAGTGCGTGTAAATCCTCAGTAACACAAATAAAAAAGTAAAGCCAGAAGCCAGGGCCGCGCCGGAAATGCCCAATTCCGAAATAAGCAGAGGTGCTAGAATAAGATGTGTCAGAAAAGGAAATAGGTAGAGACGTATCAGCTGCCCCTGTTGTCCCCTGGCGGAATAGTATTGACCAACTAATATACAGGCACTTTGAAAAATAACAGAGGGTCCGTATGTCAGCATAATGAGTCGGATGCCGATATACCCTTTACCAACAAGGAGTAGCAAGAGTGATTCAGGCAGCAGCCAGGCCCCCGCATAAAGAACTAGAAGAACCAGCAGACTGAGACGCAGAATTCGTAACAGCAGCCGAGCGGGCTCTTTATAAACAGCGAGACGGGCGAGTAGAACGGGCGAAGCCGCTGAGGCAATCAGCAGAAGTGCATCCATTAATGCACAAGCAGTGGAATACAAGCCTATCTTTTCTGTTTCTGTCAGCACATAATAAGTATAGCGATTAATAAAAAGCAGCATTAATGTACCCGCCTGAAAGAGAAAACCTTTGGTAAGGACCGACCTCAAACTAAAGTCAGTAAAAGCAGGAAGGCTCTGAATTGCCCTCCATGCAAGTAAAGCAGAGACCGGCAGGGCCATTGCAAAAGAAGCGCTCAAAGAAAAGTAGTAGGTCTGAAAAGTAAATTCTTTTGCCACAAAGAGTTTTAGCGCCAGAAAAATCAGTAGTAACATGGGTTGCAAAAGCGATATGAAATTATAAGTCCGCAATTTCTGTTTACCCAGCAAGACCACGCAGAAATAGGAGTGTAGTAAAACCATTACGAGCATGGTGAGATAAGAAAAAAACGACACTTCGTTACCCTGTCGCATTGGCAGTATAAAGGCCGCTATTACTGAAAAAAGAACGGTGATAAGAAGACCAGTCTGTAGTAGTTTTTTATTATTATATTTTTGCAGAAAATGCACCAGACTATAGCCGGTGTAGATTTCATTGATCACCTGCACAAGTGCAATATTGATTAGAAACACACTGATTTCACCCCGCGTGCGCACACCGAGATAGCGTGCGCTGAGCAGGAGGATCAAGAAGTTGATTAAGGCGACCATTCCTTTACTGACAAAACTATAAAGAATGCGCTGCAGCATGTTTAAAAAAGAACTAGGTCCAAGTAAAGTGGATAATCTGTTTCAGATCCGGGTGCAGACTTTTAGCGACGGGACAAGTGCGTGCCGTGTGTTCATAGATTTTTTTTTCTTTATCAGAAAAAGGACCAGACGGCATGCGCAAGTCAATGTGAATTTCACCGATGCGCCTTGGCTCTGCAAACATTATTTTGGTAACATCGGCAACTGCGCCCGCAATGGACGTCATGTTGTCTTTCTGCCCCGCAATTCCCATGACGGTGAGCAGGCAGTTTGCCAGCGCGGTAGCGACAAGGTCGGTAGGTGAGAAGGCTTCCCCCCTTCCATTGTTATCTTTCGGTGCGTCTGTGGTGATTTCGTTCCCCGAAGGGAGGTGGCGCGCTTTTGTCCGTAATTCTCCTAAATAGGTTACTCTACTAATTTGCATGTTTCAATTTAGGCAAAAGTAGCAGAATCGACCATATTTTCTTAACTTTGTTAGTATGCGTTCAATGAGTCGCACCATATTTTTTCTGTCCTGCCTATTGATGCAGGAATTCCTTCACGCCCAGGGAGATGTTTTGCGATCGGGTTATGAGAACGGCAGCAATCTGAATGTCCTATATAAGACTGAACGAATGGGAAAAATCTATGGCACACCCCGTGGATTTGGAGCCTTGTATCGTTACACCAAGCACGTCACGGCCAAGCGGCGCAGCTATTATGAGGTGGATATTCAGACCTTAAAACATCCTAAAGAAACAAAAGTCGAAGGCTCAGCAATCAGCCGCAAACGTTATGTTTACGGCAAAGTAAACAGTGTATTTGTTCTGCGGGGGGGCCTTGGCTTGCAGGATGTACTCTTTGCCAAGGCCGATGCAAAAGCCGTTGAAATCCGTTATTCCCTGTCCCTTGGTCCCTTGGTGGCCATTGCAAAACCTTATTATCTGCAACTTTACAGCTCATCGGTCGGAGCCGGAAAACTAATTAAGTTTGATTCAGCAGATTTTAACTCCTCTAGCAGTGTAGGCCGTGCAAATTTTGGAAGTGGACTCAATGAATTGAAGTTTTATCCCGGCGCAACAGCACGTTTTAATCTCAGCTTTGAATACGCCCCCTACACCAATATTTTGCGTGCGATAGAGACCGGTATTTGCTTGGACTTCTACCCGCGCGCCTTACCAATTATGGCCCGTAACCCGGCTGAGAATTTAATTGTTACCTTTAATGTCGGATTTGTATTCGGCAGAAAATGGTTCTGATATGGAAGTAACACAGGAATTACCAAAGATTAAAAAGCCGGACTGGCTGCGCGTTAAATTACCGACTGGTGCGGAATACGTGAAAGTGCGCGGGATTGTCAGCAAACATAAACTGCATACGATCTGTGAGAGTGGAAACTGTCCGAACATGGGTGAATGTTGGGGAGCCGGCACTGCCACGTTTATGATTCTGGGCAACATTTGTACGCGGAGTTGTGGATTTTGTGCAGTAGCCACAGGCAAACCAAAGCCGGCAGACTGGGATGAACCCAAACGCATTGCTGAATCCGTTCAGCTCATGGGTGTCAAACATTGTGTAATTACCAGTGTGGATCGTGATGATTTAAAAGATGGCGGTTCTATTATCTGGGCCGAGACCATTAAAGAAATTCGAAAAATCAGTCCTGAAACAAAATTTGAATGTCTTATTCCCGATTTCGCAGGAAAATGGGAAAATCTCCAGCGAATCATCGATGCGGCACCGGACATTGTTTCACACAATATTGAAACCGTCCGGAGAATGACCGCTCAGGTGCGCATACAGGCCAAATACGACCGCAGTATGGAAGTGCTAAAGCGACTGGATGAGGCGGGTGTTAAAACAAAAAGCGGAGTGATGGTTGGTCTTGGTGAAACAGAAGCAGAGATTTTTGAAACGATTCAAGACTTGGCAAACGTGAAATGTGATGTGCTGACCATTGGCCAATATTTACAACCTACGCCAAAGCACTTGCCAGTAGCGCGCTTTGTGCATCCGGATGAGTTCAAGGCTTATCGCGAATTTGCGCTGGACAAAGGCTTCCGGTTTGTTGAAAGCGGTCCTCTTGTTCGTTCATCCTATCACGCGGAAAAACATATTTTTTAATGAAGAAGCGCTTCGAACAGACACTGCAGTTAATGACTTACGCCGTTTTGTTGGTCCTCATTCAACAATGCGCTCCCTCCCGCTACGTAAAGCCGCTTGCAAAAAAAGAACAGTCCGCTGGATTTTCTTTTGGAGGCCCCATTATTGGATTTGCGGGGGCTTCCATTCCGATTCCTTTTACCACCCTTTCTTATGGTCGAGGACTCAGTGATCGCCTTACCGTTTATGGTGGCTGGCATCTGACCAGCCTTGCTTTCGGAAATGTTCAATTTGATTTAGGTAGTACGTATGGCATCTGGCATAACGAAAAACAGGGACTCAGCGGAGGAATAAATTTGCAAACTGCCATGGCAGCAGGTAAAGCCAATACAGCGCGACTTTGGCCGACAGCAGAAGTCAACTATTATTACCAACCTGGAAAAAGTGCTTCGTATTTTTACGGAGGAGTCAATAGCTGGTTTGAATTAGCAAAGCGCAAAGCGCATGAACAGGAACAACAACGCCACCTGATACCCAACCTGCAATTAGGCTATACACTTGTAAAAGAAAAAACCCAGCATCAGTTTGAATTAAAATATCTTGGCATCGGTATCCCCAATCTACCTGGAATAGTTGATTACAGGGGTCTTGGTGGAAAAGGAAGTTTTGGTATTTACTACTGCATATCCAGAAAATTCTAAAATGAAGAAGATTCTCTCAGCACTTCTCGTCGTCTTATCGCTCAGCGCTTGTTTAAAGCTCGATAATAATCTTTTTAATAACGACAATACCATAACAGAATACAAACTCGACAATTACACCGGAGAAACTGATTTTGTGCTGGATAGTAGTTATAACATTCCATCGCAGAAGCTTACTTTTCTGACACTCGCGTCTAAACTCGACAGCGAGTCAGAACCTATTAAAATTAAAGGTATCTATATCGGCGATGTCTCGCGCATTAGCACCGACACGGTAATCGTGTATTGTCACGGAAATAAATGGCACATGGATTTTTACTGGCAACGTGCAAAATTGCTCGCTCACGTGAATGGTAAGAATAAATATGGCGTTCTGATGATGGATTACCGTGGCTATGGTCTAAGTGAAGGAGCCGTGCTGGAAGATGGCATGTATGCAGATGTAGATGCATGTCTTGCTTGGCTAAAAGAAAAAGGCCTAAGTGATGCACGGCTAATGATCTACGGTTTTAGTCTGGGTAGTGCACCTGCAACAGAAATGTGTGCTAATCATCATGCCTTGCATCCCTCTAAAATCATACTCGAAGCGCCTTTTGCCAGTTCAGAAGTAATGGTACAGGATGGTTCACAACTCAACATGCCAGCTAGTTATTTTACAAATGTAAAGATTGATAATGCGGACAAGATGAAGCGGGTCTCCCAACCGCTGCTCTGGCTGCATGGATTAAATGACCTTTTTTTAAATTATAAAACCCACGGTGAATTGGTTTACTCCAAACATGCGGGTGCTTATAAACAAAAGATGCTAATACCAGGAGCCGATCATGGTGAAGTGCCGGAAAAAGCGGAGTTTAAGGCTTATCTGGATACGCTTGGAAAATTTATCAGACGCTAGGACTTCCTTTTCAAATCTGACTCCCGCCATAATGCTGTGGGGAGGGATGCAACAGCAAGTGAAGAAAGACCAGGAGCAAACCAACTCAGCACTTGATGAGAGGCCCCCGTTTAGCGAGGGAGGGACAAAAGTTTAGATAACGCCAATTTCCTTACCCTGCAGCCAGCCTTCATTTCCATTATCCAATTTAATCAGCACCCAATCGCCGTTGCTTTCAATTACGTGGATTTTTGTGCCTTCGTGAAGACCGAATTTAAATTTACCATTAGCAGTAGGTTCATTTAAAATCCGGCTTTCAGCAGCTAGAATAATAGCAAATTTATTTCCATTCTTTGCCTTGAGGGCGGAGTAACCTAAGAAATAAGTGAGAAGGAAAAAAAGACCCGCTAACAGGCAGACAATAAAAGTCAGACGGCGGATCATCGGCTGCGGAGAAGTCCTGAAGAAATAAAAACTACAACAAGAAAGAACGATGAAAAGAATGCTCAGCCAAGCCCAGGATGTGGTGGAGAGAGACGTCAATAAGCCCGTTTTTACAGCACTAATAAAGAAATTTTCACGGGAATCGATTTTATCAATTGTTTTCGCCTGAGCAATGCTCAGATTGATACTGATATCTTCATCGGTTGGCGCCAGTTTACGTGCCCGCTCATAGTTATAAATCGCCTTTCCAAGCTTATTTGCACGGTAATACGCATTCCCAAGATTAAAATACAGCTGAAAAGACCGATACCCTTCCTGAACCAGTTTTTCATAAGCGAAAATGGCCTCCTGGTAGTTTTTTTGGTCATAGGCATTTTCTGCCTGGCGGAGCAGCGGTTCAGGTGCTGCCATTAAAAAACCAAAGCAGAGCAGAAAAAAAGTAAATAAATAATTTCTCATTATTTTTTTCTATTTAATTGATTTTCAATTTCGGTCACTAGGTCCACTGTATTTTTATAAACTTGCTCTAGATCGCCGCTCACTGCGCCTGGTGCGTATTTGGCATATTCACAAGTCTGCAAGGTCTGTAAGAGTTTTTCAATGGTGGACAAATCGATCTGTTTTTCCAAAAATACGCCCTGAACTTTTTCTTTTGATAAATCGGCGACATGAATGTTCAGGCGGAAACTCAGATAATTCGTTAGTGCTAGGAGGACCTCGGTGTAAAAATCATCTTTTCGTTTCTCCCGCATCATCTTCTCGGCATTCACGAGACGTTTACGAGCCACGCTGGCGGCTTTGCGTTGGTTTACCATCACGAGGTCGCTGTTATTTTTGCGATACTGATGATTCAAAATCAGGGCGGCAGAAAGTCCAAGCAAAGGGAGCAGAATTAGCAGTAAATGCACAAAGCTGTTAAAAAAGTCCGTCTCGGTTTTATCCAGTTCAAAATTACCTTTCTTAATATAACGAATATCATTTTCGGTTTCTTTGACCTGGCTCTGCGGTCTGTATACCTGTGCATCTTGTCCCCCAGCCTTTCCGGGACTCACATGAACATTAAAAGAGGGGCCGGTGAGGTTCACGTATTTTTTCGAATCCAGATTAAAATAACTAAAATCCAGTCCAGTAAGTTCGTAATTACCCTCTCGCCTCGGAATAATCAAAAAATCGAACAACTTGCCAGTGGCTGTTTCCGTCACCTTTGGATCATAGGATTCAAAACTCTCGGGTAATTGTAATTTGGGTGTTTCGAGAAAGCGCAGGTTTCCTTTACCGCTGATGGTGAATTTGAGATTCAGCGCTTCATTTGCTTTGAGTTCTGTTTTAGAAAGTTCTACTTTAGAAGTAAAGACTCCCACCGCCCCATTAAAATTATCTGGCTTACCAGCTTCGGGAAGGGCGAGCACTTCAATAACTAACGGTTTACTCACGGCAGTCACTGCCACGTCTTCATAGCCGCCACCGCCCATTAATTGCTCCCACAGACTGCGGGCGGCGCGGGCGGATTGGCGGCGGACCACCACCTCTGCCTGTACCGGATTGAGTGTGATTTTCCCTGCTTTATTCGCCGTTGCAAGTACACGGAGCACTTCATGCGTATAATACTGCACACCATCCACATTCTCCATTACGAGTTGTGACTTTGTTGGTGACTCCTGCGGCTGACTGTAGAATCCGTCATAAGAAGGCTGTGGACTTTTTTGATAACCGATAATTTGATTCCTGCAGTAGACTTTCTGACTAATGAGAATTTGTTCCCCGAGATAGCATTTTCCTTTACTGATTGTTGTTTTGATAAAAATATCACTATTTGTTTTTCGTGTTTCCTCCTCTGCCTGTTGGTTGCTGCCGGCGTTTCGCACCACTTCTATACTGATTGGTTGCGTTTCAAGACGCTGACCATTGACGATGGCGTTGGCAGAAGGTATCAGATAGCGACCCTCTTTTTTGGCGACCAATGCGTACGAAAAGACGTATTGCTGATTCATCACGCCATTAATATTCTGGATACTGGAACTCTGATTGGGACCGCTTACCACATCAAAGTCTCGCAGATTAGGCTGATTGTAATTCGTGGTGGCGCCGGAGATGACGACCGCAAATTCAAAAGGAACACCCACCTGCACGCGTTTACCGCTGACCTGCGCAGATATGCTTTGGGCCCGCAACTGGTAATGCGCACAAAGCACGATGAGAAAAAGAACCAGATGATTTTTAAAAAGTTTCATGAACTAATTCAGTTATAAAATTTCAATTCCTACCAGTCTTTTTCAATCTGATAGTGCGATGGATCCTGCTGTTTTTGTTTTCGTTTATCCTGTAATTTTTTCTCTGTTTCCATCATCGCTTTCAGCAGCTGCTCTGCCTGCTCCTTGGTCATTTCACTTTGCTGAGGCTGCGGCTGTTTTTTCTGATCCTGATTCTGCTGCTGATCTTTCGGTTGGGGCTTAGAGCCACCGCCGCCACCACCATTTTTGTTTTCTGGCGGCAGATGCTTCAGGGCATAGGCCAGATTATAACGTGTATCTTCGTCCTTTGCATCGTAGCGCAATGCTTTCTTATAGGCAGAAACTGCCTGCGCATAGTCTTTTTTACCGAGGTAGCAGTTTCCGATATTATGCCAGGAACGATGAAGGGTGTCCTTATTCGAGACGGAATTGGCAACGATGGCAAACTGTTCTGCACTTTTGTCAAACAACATCCTGGCAAGAGAATCCGGCGGAATATTTTTATCAGGACTGCTCAGGTCACCCTTTTTTATAAGTTGTGCATTTCGGTACAGCGCAGAACCCAAATTAAAATTGGCTTTCCGGTTATTTGGATTGGTAGCGAGTGCTTTTGCATATTCAGCAGATGATTCTGGATATCGACCACTGTTATAGAGTGTATTTCCCTGATAAATGATCTGGGCATCCTTTTGGGCCGAACACACAGAAGTTCCTGCCAGTAGGACTAGACCAACTATAAAATTATTTGCGCGCATCATGACCAAATAGATTTAGTTTACGAAACCATTCACTAGCCCGCTCGCTGATAAAAAACTCCAATGTAAAAAACAATAAAGCAAGGGCTAAAAACCACTGAAACTGATCTTCATAGTCGGTATACATTTTACCTTCTAGCTGCGTTCGGTCGAGCTCATCAATTTTATCGAGTACCGCACTTAGTCCAAGATCAGACTGGGAGGCCTGCACATAGACCCCATCGGCTCTGGACGCAATTTCTTTGAGCAACGAGGCGTTGAGTTTTGTGACGACCACATTACCTTCACGATCTTTTCGATAGCCTTTTACCAGGCCATTTTCGATTAAAGGAATTGGGACGCCACTTTCAGATCCGATACCAATCGTATTAATCATGATTCCCTTTTTAGCAGCATCAGTGGCCGCCTCCACAGCAGAAACTTCGTGATCTTCGCCATCTGTAATCAGAATAATGGCTCGGTTCCTCGCCTCATCCGAACCAAAAGATTCTACTGCTTTATTAATCGCATCCGTAATATTGGTCCCCTGCACCGGCACCATACCCGTACCGATGCTGTTTAAAAACATTTTTGCAGCGCTATAATCCGTCGTAATCGGTAACTGCACATACGCTTCGCCGGCAAAAATAATGAGCCCCAGACGGTCCCCTTCGAGCATACCAATCATTTTTTCAAGCGCATATTTGGCGCGGGTCAGGCGATCAGGACTGAGATCCTGCGCCAACATACTATTACTCACGTCCAGACAAACGATCAAGTCCGCCCCTTCTCGCTTAACCTCCGTTAATTTACTACCCGTCTGTAAATTACAAAGTGCCAGAAGTAGAGACGTAAAACCCAGTATAAAAAGGGAAATTTTCCAGCGAGTTTTCCGCTTACTGCTAAAAGGGAAAAGTTGTGTAACCAAATGTGCATCGCCAAGCAGCTTGCGCTTGCGCCGAAGCGAATTAAAATACAAAACGGCTAGCAGCAGAAAGAGCGGGATTAAAGCAAATCCGTAAAAGAACTCCGTATGTTCAAATTTAAGCATCAGGCCGTATTTCTGAATAAAGTATAACGAAGAGTAAATTCCAGTAGCAGCGCGAAAGCTGCCAGCAGCGCAAAGGGAAGGAAATGTTCGGCTTTGTTGCTGAAATTCTTTTCACTGATAATGGTTTTTTCCAGTTTATCAATTTCCCTGTAAACGTCCTTTAGATTCTCTTTATTGGTGGCTCTAAAATAATGCCCGCCCGTCATATCCGAAATCTGGGTCATCACTTTTTCATCAATTTCTACATCCACATAATCGTATTCGTATTCATTATGCGCATAAATGGCTACGGGTTGAAGTGCTTTTCCTTTTGAACCAACACCTATACAATAGACTCTGATACCGTAGGTCCTTGCCAGTTCACCGGCAGTCAAAGGAGAAATTTCACCGACATTGTTGACCCCGTCACTGATGAAAATAATGACTTTACTTTTTGCTTTGCTTTCCCGAATGCGCGCAACTGCATTTGCGAGGCCCAGACCAATTGCAGTTCCCTGATCGAGACTACCTGCGCGGATTTGCGGGAACATATTCTTAAGAACCTTATGATCGGTGGTGAGTGGGCACTGCGTAAACACCTGTCCTCCGAACAATACCAAGCCGATGCGATCATTGGGACGGGCATCGATGAACTCAAGAATCACCTCTTTAGCAACTTCTAGACGGTTTGGTTTAAAATCTTTTGCCAGCATGGAAAGGGACACGTCCATACTGATGACGATATCAATACCTTCCGTTTTCGTATCTTTCCAACTACTGCGAGACTGCGGCCGGGCAAGTGCAAAAATGATGGACACAAAAGCAATCATTCGCAGAAGCAACAGACTATGCCGCAGGCGGACGCGCGCAGAAGGTTGAATGCCCTGAAAAAAAGAGAAAGTAGAAAAATTAAACTCCGGCTCTCTTTTTCGCTGACGCCAAATGTAAAAACCAAGTAGTGTCGGAACTAATAGTAGCAGCCAGAACCAGCCTTTTTCGGCAAATTGAATATCCTCAAAAAAAGAAATCACGCTGTTTCTCCCTCACTTTCTGCACTGGGATGTTCAGGAAGCTCTTCCCGCTTCGTACCATTCACAAAATCCAGCGCATGTTTTAGACTCAATTCAAATTCCATCTCCAGGGGAGTCATCTTCGCAAATTTCACTAAATCCGATAAACGCAATAATTGTTCGAGCACTTCTTTACTTTGAGCATCAATAACACGAGAGCGCAGTGCCCTCATAATTTCATCCGTGGTGCTTTCGAGAGCTGGCAATTCAAAGCGCTGCTCAATGTAGAGGCGAATGGTGTCGGAAAGTTCCGAATAATATTCTTTTACTTTACCCTGCCTCCAGATTGCTTCCTCTCGAATGCGCTCTAAAGAGGATAAAGCGGCGATGTGTGGCGGTATTTTTATTTTAGGTTTATCCTCCTCTGGTTGTTTGTTTTTTCTCGTGAGCCGAATAATAATCAGGATAATAATCCCCAAGGCGACTATAGCCGCGAGTCCCCACAACACTTCAGGAATGTACCAGCGCCAGTTAAAAGGCTCATCGAAAGGTTCTTTAATGTCTTTGTATTTTCCCGACGCCGTATCTACGGGCAAGGTGTGCACCTCAAGGAATAATGGATTGGTGAAGAGGGAATCCTTTCCGTCATTGAGCACAAATTTAAAAGGCGGGATCGCATAAAAACCACTATCGTATACACTTACCAGCAGCTGCTGATGCTGAAAAATTCGGGAAGGATTCGTCTTGTTCGGAAAAGTGGTGTCAATCGGAGAGACGGATATTACCTCCACCTTTGAAGTCAGTGTATCACCAACAGATGGCCAGCGGACGTTAAGGTTTCCAATATCACTGTCGTAATTCAGGTACAAGTCCAGTAACACCTGTTCACCGATCCGCATACGGGAAGTATCCAGCACAGCATCCACCCTGACTTGTTGGGCCTTAGCACTGGATATAAAAACCAGCAAACCTATCAAAAATCGAAAGAGATGTTTCAAGACTATCGGTTTTTAAACAAGTTCATGAGTGGTTGAATATAACTCTGGTGTGTATAGATACTGGTAGCGTCTACACCGCACTTTGTAAAAAGGTCATTCAGGCTTTCTTCAAATTTCAAACGGTTGACCGCATATTTTTTTCTGAATTTCGGATCGCTGGTATCCACCCACAAGTGCTCACCGCTTTCATTATCATGCAATTTCAGTAGTCCAACATCCGGCAACTCCATCTCTCGCTGATCGATGATTCTTAGGGCAACCAAATCGTGTTTTTTATTCGCAATTTTAAGTGCATCGCGATACGAGGATTCTGCAATAAAATCGGAGATAAGAAAAACAACACTTCTTTTTTTAATAACATTGGTCAGGTATTTAAGGGCTACCTGAAGATCGGTCTTTTTATTTTCCGGTTTAAATTCAATAAGCTCCCGAATGATGCGAAGAATATGAGATTTGCCTTTTTTAGGGGGAATGAATTTTTCAATTTTATCACTAAAAAAAATCACACCAATCTTATCATTATTTTGCGACGCACTAAAAGCCACCACTGCGCAAAGTTCTGTAATTAATTCCTGCTTCAGTTGCTTGTTGGTCCCAAAAGCCCCCGAGGCACTCACATCGACAAGCAGCATCACGCTGAGTTCCCGCTCCTCTTCAAATACTTTTACAAAGGGGGTATTAAAACGGGCGGTCACATTCCAGTCGATGGAGCGGATATCGTCACCCGGCATGTATTCCCGTACTTCCGAAAAAGCCATCCCTCTTCCCTTAAAAGCACTGTGATACTCACCGGAAAAGATCTGACTACTCAGTCCCCGGGTTTTAATCTCTATTTTTCGAACTTTCTTTAATAGGTCTGCTGTTTCCATGTCGCGCGTTTTTAACGTTATGACTTTTCAGATTGAAAAGCGCTGGCTAAGGAACTTCGACTGTATTTAAAATTTCTGTTATGATCTGTTCGCTAGTTATATTTTCAGCTTCCGCCTCGTAGGTCAGACCCACGCGATGTCTCATAACATCAAGACAGATTGCCCGCACATCCTCGGGAATCACATAGCCGCGCCGTTTAATGAAAGCATACGCTTTCGCGGCAAGCGCAAGATTGATACTAGCACGCGGTGAGCCCCCATAGGAAATCAGACCATCAAATTTTTGCAATTTATACTCCTTTGGATAACGCGAAGCAAAAACAATATCAACAATGTAGCGCTCAATTTTCTCATCCATATACACATCCTTAACGACGGCACGGGCTTTAATGATGGCATCGGTACCCAGCACAGCGCTGGCTTGTGGCATTCCTTGGGGTTGAATATTGGCGTTGATAATTTTACGTTCTTCCTCACGGGTAGGATAGCCGATCACGACCTTAAGCATAAAACGGTCCATCTGCGCTTCCGGTAAAGGGTAGGTACCCTCCTGCTCAACTGGATTCTGCGTAGCTAAAACCAAGAAAGGGTTGGGCAACTTAAACGTTTGATCGCCGATTGTTACCTGCTTCTCCTGCATGGCTTCTAGCAAAGCGGACTGCACTTTGGCCGGCGCCCGGTTAATTTCATCAGCAAGAATAAAATTGGCAAAAATAGGTCCCTTGCGAATCGAAAATGTTTCTTGTTTCTGACTGTAAATTTGTGTCCCGATTAAATCGGCTGGTAAAAGATCGGGCGTAAACTGAATCCTGTTAAACTGCCCATCCACACACTTGGCAAGGGTATTAATGGCGAGTGTTTTTGCAAGTCCCGGAACACCTTCCAGTAAAATATGACCATTGCTAAGCAGACCAATCAACAAACGTTCGACCATTTGTTTCTGACCAACTATGACTTTGTCCATTTCAATTGTGAGCAAATCTACGAACGCACTTTCCTGCTGAATTCGCTCATTAAGTTCCCTGATATCAACCATAGATTATTTCCTAATTATAACGACCGTCAAAGATATCAACCTGCTTATTTCCTGCAGATTGCTGGCCGTTAAAATTTGTTAAGCAATTGAGCGCAATCACGCGCCAAATCTACTCTACCGCTCTTTTTTTATGTTGGCAAAGGCCAGCGGCTGGCTATTAATTTCATCATACATCAGCCGATTGCGGTAAATGTCAATTGCCATGTAAATCGCATTTTTAAAGGACATATCATTTGCTGTGTTTTTTCCTGCGATATCATAACCAGTGCCATGGTCGGGGCTGGTGCGGACAACTGAAAGACCAGCCGTAAAATTAACTCCATCTTCGAATGCTAGTGTCTTAAAGGGAATCAGTCCCTGATCGTGATACATCGCCAGCACGGCATCAAACTGTTGCCAGGAATTGTTACCAAAGAATCCATCTGCGGAGTAAGGACCATAAACCAGTCCGGTCAATTTCAGCGACTCAATGGCGGGTTTAATGACCGTTGCATCTTCTTGTCCAATCAGACCGCCGTCACCAGCATGTGGATTGAGACCAAGGACGGCAATGCGTGGCTTCCTCAAGCCAAAATCCCGACGCATGGAATCGTGCAGTTGTTTTATTTTCTTGGCGATGAGTTCCGATGTTAAACTTGCTGCCACTTCGCTCAGGGGAACATGTCCCGTTGCAACGGCAACACGCAGACCATTATTCGCACAAAGAAGCATAAGAGGCTCGCCCTGAAATTTATCGCCCAAATACTCGGTATGACCAACAAATTGAAAACCTGCCCCCTGTATGTTGTTTTTGTTGATGGGACCTGTCACGAGTGTATGAATATGACCATCAGCCAAAGCCTGAGTTGCTTTTTCAAGAGAAATAAGGGCGTATTTCCCTCCGGTCTCCGTCTCCTTACCCATCTCAATGTTTATTTCTTCCTCATAGCAGATAAACACATTCACCTTTTTATGATTAATCTGGCTGAGATCGCGCAGAGGATGAAAATTAAAATCCTCTAGCCCCAAGACCTTACGATAGTAGGATACTGTTTTCTGCGAACTGAATAATACAGGTGTACAAATCTCGGCTACACCGGGCTCCATCAGGGTTTTTAAAATAACTTCTAGACCAATGCCATTAATGTCTCCCTGAGATATTCCTACAATAACTTTATTATCTTCACTCATCTTATTTGCTTCCGTATTTTAATTTGTACTTGTTATATAAATCACTTTGATGATTATTCAAATCGATTTTTTTTCCTGCGATATACACTGCTTCCACCAAACTGGTGCGCATATCTAATAGATCACCGCTGCTAATAACGAAAGAGGCCATTTTACCCGCTTCCAATGAACCAATCCGATCAGCGAGTCCCAAAATTTTTGCTGCATTCAAACTAATCGCAGCAAGTGCCTGCTCCTTATCCAATCCGTAAGCAACTGTTGCACCAGCGTTAAACGGCAGGTTGCGGCTCTGCATGGCTTCCATATCGCCTTCAAGCTGCAAGCAGAACAATACACTGTCCTTTTGTAACAAATACGGCACCCGATAGAGAAGATCAATATCCTCATCCTGCCGCTCGGGCAAATCAAACACCCGATTCAGCATTACTGGGACATTCCTTTTCTTCAACAGTGCCGTTAGTTGCCAAGCATCCCGTCCCCCAACTAGAACCACTTTTTCAATCTGTTTTTCTTCCGCGAAATTTAGCGCTGCCTGAATATCTGCAACCCGGTCCGCATGCAGATACAGATTAGATTTTCCTGTCAGCATGGCGCGCATGGCTTCAAAACGAATGTTTTTCTCAGCAACATTTTTTTGTTTCAGATAGGCAGCAGCATCTGTGAAAAAACGACTCAAACGAAGCACTTCCTCATCATACTGCTTTTGTATTTCTTTATTCCTGCGTTCCTCCTCATATCGGGAAGAAGGATGTCTCGGGAAATTGACATGAATGCCGTCATCGGCCAACAGCACTGCATCTTCCCAGTTCCAGCCGTCCAGCGCCATCACAGAGGATGACCCACTAATCAGATTTCCACGCGGTGTTACCTGCGTATAGAGCACTCCATTTGTGCGCACCGTTGGTATAATAATGTTATCTGTATTATAGGCGATAAGAGAACGCACATGGCTGTTGAGTGCACCCACTTCGACAAAATCAACAGTTGCCCGCACCGCCTCAGCATCATGCAGACCCAGCACATTATTGGTATTGATAAGACCAGGATAAATGTGTTTACCGGCAAGGTCGATCACCGTGTCAAAGGACCTATAGTCCAATTTCATACCACGGCTATCCTCCACCATTTCTATCTTCTGACCCCGCATAACCACAATTGCAGAAGGCAGCACCTTTCCATTCCCTATATGAGCAGTAGCATTAATAAAAGCAACCGGTCTGGACTGCGCGCAAATCAGAATTGTATTTAATATTAAAAGGACTACTAATTTCTTAATCATGTTTCTCATCGTTGTCCTGTTAATGTTTCAGATACACCTTCAATGGTATTGCAATGGTAAAGCTGCTGGGGTTTTGAGCTTCGTTTTGTCACTGGCAGTCCCTTTTGTTTTTCCACCAATAATTTAGTGATTAGCCGAGCTCGCTCCTGCTGCACCTGAGTGCGCAAAAGCAAATCTTGTTCCCTGCTAAAATAAATCATACCGTCGATAATTGTTTTTTCTGCTCGAGAATAAACACTAAGAGGGTGGCCTGACCAGAGCACGAGATCAGCAGACTTACCTGATTCGATGGTGCCAAGTTCTTTGTCTAGATGAAGCATTTTAGCGGGATTTAAGGTCACCATCTTCAGCGCTTCTGCCTCCGTCATCTGCCCGTACTTAATACTCTTGGCGGCTTCCTGATTTAGACGCCGTGCCATTTCCGCATCATCACTATTAATCGCGGTAACAACTCCCGCCTTCGTCAACAAGGCTGCATTATAGGGAATTGCGTCCAGCACCTCGTTCTTATAGGCCCACCAGTCGCTAAACGTGCTAGCGCAGACACCATGTTGCTTCATCTTGTCGGCCACCTTATAGCCTTCTAAAATATGTGTAAACGTATTGACATGAAAACCAAAACTATCTGCCACATGCATGAGCATATTGATTTCACTTTGCA
>CALPON020000044.1 GCA_943325195.2 Sphingobacterium thalpophilum
AATAAATATAATGCACTCGGCATGGATAAGGGCATTTCCATTACCGATAATTTATTTTCTATTTATAAAAGAAAAGATAAACAACCGGTAGAGGAGCTCATTTATTCATGGTTGAGCATGCTGGAAACAGTAACCGGCATCTCCTCTGAAAAAATGAAGCAGGAAATCGTGACTGCGCTATTCGAAAAAACGAACGAACAGGCAAGTTTTATAGAAAAAGCGTTTATTAATTTAGCTGCCTCAGAAAAAACGGTTATCGAAACGCAGCTATTTCCGTATAGCAGTTATTTAAGTGCTTTAAGCTTGATAGTGGATCGATTAGCGGTTATTGAACCTCGGCAAAGACTAGTCAGTTTGAACCTGTTTGCCAAACTGATAATGGCTAAGGAAATGGAATATAGCATGGCGCTGCCGCTTAGTTTATTTTTGAGTTATCTGGCTAGTGCTGGAGTAGAAAAGGCAGACTTGGCCGGCATAATAATGAAGCTAAAACTTGAATCTAAGAATTCTGAATTAAAACAAATCTTCGATGTGGTTCTTAACGCACTGAATGATAATTACATTAAGGAAACCTATGCATCGCCATCAATCAAGAAAGCGGAGGAGCAGAAAGAGACGGAGCATGCAAGTATTACTCAAATTGATGCGATTGTCAAGCTGTTTCAAAGAAGAATTCCGGTTCTTGATAGGTTGGTGAGCGGAAAAGTCCTCACGAAAGTGGACCAAGATAAAAAGCAGGAGATAACCGCAAAAACTCCCAAAAAGCAAGTTGAACTTGATTTGAAAGGAAGGATTTACATTCCCAATGCTGGCTTAGTCCTATTGTGGCCTTTTTTAAGCCGCTTATTTAGTAATCTAAAATACACAGATAAAGGGCAGTTCATAGACAAGGAAAAGCGACTCCGAGCTATTTATTTATCTCAGTATCTTGTGGGTTTTACAGAAAATGATCCGGAGTATACTTTGATGCTGAACAAATTAATATGCGGAATGAATTTGGAAGAGCCAATTGAGGAAGCCGTCACCCTTACTTCTGAGGAAAAAACGGAAGCCGTCAACCTATTTAATTCTATTTTGTTACAGTGGAAAGAAATGAATAATACCTCAATAGAGAATTTTCAGCGTACCTTTCTTCAAAGGGATGGCGTAATGTTTAAGAAAGACGAGAATTGGAATGTGGTTGTAGGGAAAAGCACCTTTGATGTTTTACTGCTTAAGCTGCCTTGGGGTTTGTCAATGATAAAGTACCCTTGGAATAAATACTTAATACTTGTGGAATGGAAAGCAATGAATTAAATGCACTTTCCCTCACTAGGGAATTAAATTGGCTTTCCGAATTGATAAGCCGAAGATTTGCGATCTATTTTAAGCAAGGCGAGGAGCGTTCAGAAATCGCAACTATCAAGGCGCCGGATCTTTCTTTCGATCCCTCGGTTTTTGCGGAAACCATAAAGAAACTTAATCTAACCTTCGAGGAGCGTTTAATTACAATTTTGGCGCTGGCACCGCATGTTCGACCACAATTATTGGATGTTTTTTTTACAAAAAATTCCACTTTTGATCGTGGCTTTTCGGAATTCGGAGGTATAAAAGGCGATAATTTCGGGGGTTTTTTACCAACAGGAGAAACAGCCGCTTTTATTTTAGGGGCCGACAACGTAGAAACCCGAATAAAACTTTTTCAGATTTTTGATTCTGCACATAAGTTTTATAAACAGAAAATACTGAAGTTAGATGTAACCAAGGATACTGAACCTTGGCTTTCTGGCGCCCTAGTGCTTGATCAGGACTATTTTGACCTGTTTACTATTGGTAAAACGCATAAGCCGACTTTCAGTTCTAAATTTCCGGCGACTTTAATTGATATTAAATCCAATTGGAGCGATCTTGTTCTTGACCCTTCTATCACACGACAAATCGATCATATTTACGCATGGATAAAAAATAATGATTTGATTATGAACGCCTGGGAAATGAAGGATAAAATAAAGCCGGGTTATAGGGCATTATTTTATGGCCCTCCTGGTACTGGAAAAACATTTACTGCCGGTTTATTAGGTAAATCAACCGGTAAAGACGTCTATAAAATCGACATTTCAATGATGGTCAGCAAGTGGGTAGGGGAGACGGAGAAAAACCTAGCGCGCGTTTTCGATTTGGCTGAAAATAAAGATTGGATCTTATTTTTTGATGAAGCAGATTCGCTTTTCGGAAAACGTTCGGATGGCGGATCGTCGCAAGACCGTTATGCGAATCAAGAAGTATCTTATTTGCTGCAGCGCACGGAAGAGTACCCTGGAACCGTGATTCTTTCGTCTAACCTCAAAGGAAATATTGATGAAGCCTTCACGCGACGCTTTCAGAGTATGGTTCATTTTCAAATGCCATCTGAGCGGGAACGATTTACTTTATGGCAAAAAGCATTCGATGGTAGAATTAGTCTTGCCGATGAAGTGGACCTGAAACAGCTCTCGAAAGAGTATGTGATATCTGGCGGCTCAATCGTTAATGTTTTAAAATTCTGTGCAATTCGGGCTGCTCAGAAGAAATCGCCGGTAATCATGAAAGAAGATCTTGTGGAAGGCATAAGAAGTGAATTTCTGAAAGAAGGCAAAACAATCTAATGCGTTTCGATTTAGTATCGAGGGCACTTATTATAAAGGATCACCAAGATTCCTCAAAAAATTTGGTCTTCATTCAAGTCATACCTTTAGGTAGAGTAAAAAAAGAGCAATTAGTTCGGTTTAAAATCTAAACAAACCGACGCAATCAGAAGGATTGTTTAGTTTTAGGTGTAATCACGGAAAAGCAGATGTATTGGATTTTTAATACGTAAAAACAGGCTATGCTCTGCTTTAGTGCTCCATTAAATAAAATATTTTTAATAGTGGCAACTCTTAAATAGTAACTTTTGCTGCACCTCTTATGTACCTTGCTCTAATCTCTTGTATTTATCTGCGTCATCAAATGCTAGTGTCATAGTATTCAGATTTACAAATAACTGCTTTATCGAAGGTGCAATATCATTTGTCAGACCTGGTTCTAGGCCATTCTTTATGGCCTCTTGGATATTTTCGAGCTCTACCTCTAAGTTACTAATTCTAGAGCTAATATCTTCATATTGCTTTAATCTTTTCTCCCTATTTACTTCTCGAATAAACCATTGACTTTCTTTAATACGTTTTAATTCTGCCAATACTGTTTTTCTTTTTAAAAGTTCTTGAGGTGTCGCAGTAATTATGGCTTTAGCAAGGTTGAATTTTGCCAATATCGCTTCTTCTTTTGCAATTTTATCTTCATTCATGAAGTTTTTTGTTTCTTGAATAGCAGCTGCAGTATTTTGTCTTGGTTCAATTTCTTCATTAAAAACGGCAAGATTTTTCATGTATTCACTTTGCTCAGAAATAAAAGGAGAATTCGGTTTATTCATAAACGTGCTAGGATCACCAATTGCACCCTGATTATTGATTAAAGAAAACTCACCGCTGGTAGCACCTTTTCCTAAATCCCATTCAGTTAGTTTTATTTCGTAAAGTGTTTTCTTAAAAATGTAAAGTGCCCTGGCATTTAAATTAAAACTGATAGCAGCCTTTAACTCTGCAATTAGATTATATTTTGCCATTAGTTCATTTAATTTATAACTGTCTCCTTCCTTAGTGGCCTCTCCTTTTATACTTGTTTTAGCATGGGCAATCGCTTTGATGGTTGCCTTGAGTTCTGCTTCTAATGCCACTACAACAGGGTGACCAGCACCTGCATTGGCAAATACACTAAAATCTACAAAACCTTCCGGTCCACCCTCAATATCAAATATCAGTTTGTTTGGTTTTGTGTAGATAACTTTTCCTTTGGCGGCAAAGGCGATACCACCTCCAACTTCAAATCCAAAGCCGGCGTATGCCCCCGGGGCCACCGGAAATTCAAAACTAATACTAAATGGCCAAATACCATCAGGTAGAAAAGCGCCTGGCATTGACTTTACACTATTTATTGAGACATCAATTTCGGCTTTCTCAATTTCAGGAGTTTTACCTCCAACAAAATCCCAGCTTAAACTACCCGTGCCTTCAGCATTAATTAACTCACCAATTGTTAAGCTTGCTTTAGCATCATTTGCTAATAAGAGGTAATTCTCTTTTTTACCATTAATAATTATATTCGGTAATGTAAAGTTTAAATTATCGCCAAAACTTATTACTCCGGGATCGGCTTTTAACTCCGCAGTGCTCCAATCAAAGCCCTTTTCTTGTGAGCTAACCAGATCATTAATGGTGCCGGTTACAGTATTGCCTAACATATTTATACCAGCTGAAGCGGATTTTGCTGAAAATTCACCCGCTTTACGATCATAAGCAATTTCAGTTCCTGTAAAAGATAGCCCTAAAAGCGAGCCAGTAAAACTTTCAGCAGATAAGGTATAATTATATTCAGTTGATTTATTACCGAGCTCACCGGTTAATCCTTTTGCTTCAAAACCCCCGTATGAAAGGCTATCAACCGAAATGGAAGCTTTCTCCCAGTCCACCGAGTTTGTGGAAATGACTGGTTTAGTGATTTTTCCTGTTATCGTTTTATCGAAAAGTGAAAATTCCGCACCAGCTGAGGCGGCAGAGAGCTCACCGGTTATACTATCGTAAACCACTTCAGAACCAGAGTAAGAGATACCTGCTACTTCTCCATCAAAACTACTTGCTGAAACTGTATAGGTATATCCCACTTTTTTACCACCAAGAGTGCCAGTTAAACCTTCGATGTTTATCATGCCTAATTTAATATCAGGTAATGTTAATGTTGCAGTTTCCCAATCAATACCTTCACTATTAACTTTTGGTCCAACTAGCTCTCCTGAAACGGTTTCGCCTAAAACAGTTAAGTCTACGTTGGCTGATTTTGCTTCAAGTTCTTTTTTTGCACTATTATATACAATTTCATCTCCCGAAGCATTAACTAAATTGTCAATATTGGCACCAAAACTACCTGCAGAAATCGTATAGGCATATTCTTCAGCCTTGCCACTAATTTCTCCTTTAAGATCCTTTATGTTTACTGCCATAACATTAATTTCGCTAGCAGCTAAGGAGGCTTTTTCCCAGTCTAAACCTTCAGTACTGGAAGCCTTTAAGTTAGTCACTGTACCTGTTACTTCTGTATTAAAAAAAGCTATTTTCACTTCAGCTTCAGAGGCAGTAAATTTTTCGGCCGCACTATCATAAGCAATTTCAGTTCCGGAAACATCTAGTTTCTCCGCAACACTTGCGGCAAATTTTTTAGCAGAAAGGGTGTATTCGTAGTTTTGAGATTTACCTTTTATTGAGCCGCCCAAATCAGACATCGAGACGGTTCCAATTGTTAATTCTGACAATGAAAATGTTGCGGTATCCCAATTAATACCATTACTGCTGATCGAAGGATCCACAACAGAGCCTTCTAAAGTGGTATCAAATGCCTTTAATCTTATTTCGGCGTATTCCGCTGCAAAATTTCCTTTTTTAACTTCCGATAATTTTATTCGCTTTATAATTACCGATAATTTATCTGAAATATTAATATTAAATGAAAGTGCCCCAAGGTGCGCTTCCATTTTAATGACTTCTTTGCCCTTAGCGCTAGCAAATTCTTCTGGGTGTTTTGATTTCCATAAATCAATTAAGTTTTCTACTTTTTGAACTTCTGCAAGAATAGTATGTAAACTAGTAATTGTCAGATCATAACTCGCAAATTTTTGCTGATAATCCAAATAAGCTAATTCAATAAGTTGATACGTTGATTTTTCGCCGGTAATGGTTTCTTTGATTCTATTCGTGGTGGTAACCTTATCTGATAAAATGGTTAGGTCAATAGCGCCGGCTGCATCATTTTTTAATCCATCTCTTATTCTGGTAATGGAGGCCTTTTTAACATCATCGCCTTCTTTTACAGATCTTCTGCTATCACTATTTAGCCATGCATTGCACTCCGTTATGATGGCTTGCTTGGTCGCTGGTGTTTTTTTACTTGAATATTCTTTTACTAATTTTTCTATCTTACTAAAGGAGGTTTCTGAGCCAAATAAGCCTTTAAATTTGGATCCAAAACTTAATTGCCCACCTAAAACCAATAATTCCGCGTCTAAGTCGAGTTGTTTTTGCACAACTTCTTGGTTTGCGCTTGGTGGTGATACAGTTGATCTTGCCGGCGAAGGTGGAGCTAAAGCAGCACCTCTACTTTGCAATTGAGCAGGTTGATTTGCTATTGCCTTAGAGCTTTTGTTTTCTATATCATTACTATCCTTCACAAATAAAAAACAGATTATTTAAAGTTCAAGGCTTTGGCACCCATCACATCGGCCTCATTCTCTAGACTTGGGTCATCATTAACCGGTATATTTTCTTTCATTTGGACAGTTGGTTTCACCCTACCTTGTTTTTGCTGCACAGTGTGCCAGGCTTCGTGGGGCAAATGTTTTTCTTGCCCCGGTGCAATATGAATGTCGCTACCCTGCGCATAAGCATGGGCGTTTAATTGTGCTGGTTTGCTTGAATTGTAATGAACTTTTACATCACTCACGTCAATCCCTGAAAGACCTTCAATCCCTGATTTTAATTGATTGGGCATGCCCGTATTATTGGACGTTTGCGTTGCTTGTTTTTGAATGGTTCCAAATTTGCCTTGCAGAGGTTCTTCATCTTCTAAGCGTTGAATAGGAAAAAACTTGCCCTGCAGTGGTTCTTCCTCCTCTAACATTTGGATGGTGTGAAATTTACCTTGAAGTGGTTCATCTTCTTCCATCATTTGAATGGCAGCAAATTTGCCTTGAAGCGGCTCTTCTTCTTCAACTTTTTGAATAATGGTGTTTTCTTTCAACTGAGCAGGAGAAACTGCCGGCAGACTTTCGCCAGTATGCTTTTTCTGAATGGATTGATTCGCGATGGCCTTCGATCCGGTTTTTGTTTCTTTGTTATTTTCTTTCAACTCTCATTTTTTTAATTTAGTAATAGAAAAAAGAAGGCCGGAAATCAGCGCGCTATTCTATGTCTAAAATAATAAAAAAACAAGTCAGGGTCTAGCGCATCAGTCTTAAGTTATCCACAGCAAAAATTATAACACTTCTTCGCAATAGATTGCAATGAGCTTTTGAGCGTTTACATTGCCATTTTTTAATGCATTTTGTAAATCTAGACAACCTTCAATTTTCTGGCCAAGCGATATCATGATTTTACCGCGCTGATAATAGGCCTCTGCATTAGCAGGGTCCAGTTCGATCGCTTTTGAGAAATCGGCCAGCGCTTCAATTTCTTTAGCGGCACGCATTAGCATTTTACCCCTTGTCAAATACCCGAGGGTTAATGCCTTTGAAGCCTCAAGGTCGAGCCCGACCGCTTTTGACTTATAGTGCTCTAAAAAAAACAAGGAACTATCCAGCATTGAAGTACTATCAGCCATTCTAAGATACGTCAAGCCCAATTGCCGGCTTGCTACCGCATTGGCGCCCCCTTTGAGCAAATAGTTGTTGAGGTCGCTTTTACAGGCTAAAATATTCCCGAGCTGGTAATGAGCTAGGCCCCGCCCCAGTAATAAGCCAATGGAATCGGGCATTGTTGTCAGGGCCAAGTCAAAGTGCTTTACTGCCAGATTGTTTTTTCCGGTATAAAAATAACATTCTGCAAGCGCAATATTTCCATTAATGGACGTATCTGCGGAACACGCTTTTTCGATGTACAGCAGCCCTTCCGCGTATTTCTTAAGTTTTAAGTAACAAAGGCCAATATTGTAAAATGAAGCATTAAAATTAGGATTTAGCGCGATTGCTTCGTTGAAATCCTTAATGGCAAGATCATAAAAACCGAGATTCATTTGACATTCTCCCCTGTTTTGCCAGGCCTGATAGAGCGTCGGTTTGGCAGTTATGGCTGCTGAATAGTCGGCCAAAGCGCCGGCAAAATCAAGCGCCATTTTTTTTTTATCGCCAGCTAAAATTAGCGCCTTTGGCGACGGGCTGCAGGCTACTAAAAAGCAGACCAAATAGAGGCTGAGGATGTATTTAAAATTAGTTTTCAATATCAAGCTAACAAAAGTACTAATTATGTAAAAATAAAAAGATAAACTTAATTATTTTAAGACCTTGGAATTGTTATTTTAGCGCTTGCCTAACTTCAGTTCTGTCAAGTGCTGGGATGTGAGATTATGTCTAAAAAATTGGTGGTAATAGTAGTGTGCCTGATGCAGTTAGCATCGGTCCCAGTTCTTTATGCCAGCCCACCACAGTTGAATCCAATCTTGGAGCCAAAGATAGAGGCTCCTAAAATGCCTGATGTGGCCATCCCAAAAGTTTCAGCAGACAAACCTCCAGGCTTTTTAAAAGATTTCCTGGAAATCATTAAAAAACACGCAGTCAAAAAACCTACAAAAGAAAATCTCAAAGATTCGATTGCGACGCTTAACGGATACATTTCAATTTTAGATTCATTGCTTAAACGGCTGACGCCTTTACCGCCTAAAAAGCTCATTGAATTCAGCCTTCATGCTATTGAGCAATCAAAATACCTCTCTCTTTTTGATAGCAAAAATTATTACCGAACAGAGCGACAGTGGGCAGACTATGTTGGACGGACCCATCCAGGAGAAGAACTTCCAGCTCTAAAAAGGGAGCCAGGGGGCAAAACGCTCTATGGTTTTCATCCTTTTTGGATGGGATTGAACTATTACCACTATAATTTTGAGTTGTACGATCGGGTGGCCTACTATGGGTATTCCGTCGATCCGGCTACAGGTCTTTCTGTGACTCGCTTTCCCGCGCATAGTTTTGCGACATCTCAAATTGTGCGAAAGGCGAATGAACGCTCGGCTGGGCGCTGCAAAATAGATTTGTGCGTTGCAAGTTATGGTCTTGAGAATAATTCAACACTTTTTTCCAGTAGCGGATGGGAAGCCAGGCTTGAAGCACTCACCAATGAGGTGACGGCGCTCGTAAAAACGGCGGACGCTGGTGGGATTTGTCTGGATTTTCAGCAAGTACCACTAGCGGACAGTTCAAAATTCATCCAACTGGTGACGTTATTTTGTAATAAACTGAAAGCCATTTCTCCCGGCAACTATCAGATATCAATGGTTTTGCCATCCTACAGTGAATATTTTCCCTATACGATGTCCGGTAAAAATTTAGCGGATCTCTATCCACTCGTAGATCGTTTTATTGTCATGGGTTATAGTTCCTATTCAGGCTTGTACAATCCTGCTAAGGATACCTTGGCCTCAGCAATTACGCGTGATGTGTTGTGGAATGTATTGCTTGTCGATGATGGAATTAATCACTACAGTTTACTAGCCAAAAGTTCGAACGACTCCACCATGTCCACGGAACGGGTTATTTCGGAAAAACTTTTACTTTCACTTCCAGCTTGTGAGATCAAGGTGCTTGGTGTCGATTCAGTTCAGATTGTAAGGTATTCAGACTTGAAATTATTAAAACTCGATGAGGGTTATCTGAAGTCCTTTAATGAAAAACTTACCTATGCGAGTCTTAAAAACCTCAAGGGTGTGGCCTTATGGTCGATGGGTTATGATAATTCTATAGGGGTCAAAGACCTTCACGGTCTGCTTGCTGCTTACGTTACCGGCGGTTTGAAGAAAGATGAGGATTTGTTAAAAGCAATGGAGAAATTAATCGCTGAAAATAAGTCACTTACCATGGACATTGAAGCATTTTTCCCAGTAACAGACACCTCCCCTGAAGCAAGTATCCCGCTTCCAGAGGTATTACGGGTAGACTTGCCTAGTTCCGAAGGATTAAACTACAAAACAGCATTCGATAAAGAGGTTATAATTATTCAGCATATTGTTGCAGTGTGCCTTATTGTCTTCCTCTTTTTTGCCTGCATCGGGGTTATAATTGCCCTCTTCTCTGAGTCGGTAAGAGAATCACTATTGACCCGGGAAAATGCAATTTTTTTATTTATAATATTTAGCCTTGTGGGTCTTGTTACGCTCTTGAAAAATCTCAACGTAATCAACAACACCGTATTTCTTTTTGCACTTGGTATTGTATTAGGGACGGTTATACCATTTGTAATAAAGAAGAAACAACGTAAAATTCAGCAGGAAGACCGTCCCTGAAGGAAAATCGCGGTTTTACAGTGGGCTGATGTCCGCAAAAAAAGCCTAAATTGTTGTTTGAAAATAAATGAAAAAAACGACAGATTCCAGATTAATTTGGCTATTTTAGGTCACCATTAAAAACTAGTAGTATACAGATATTGTAAATTTTGGAAACAAAGATTTTGTTGTTTTTTATCGTTCTTTTAACACTTTTGCTTCTCCTCTTTTTTTTAAAGAAATTTGTCAAAAGTGTTAAAATTTTATTCTTTAAAAAGCATGTTATTGTTATTGGGCTTTCAAGAATTGGTAGGCAGGTAGCTTTAAATCTCGCAAAGGACGGTCGAAATGTTGTGGTTTTGACAAACGAGCCCCTGGGTCCTGACGCCGATAATATAATTGATAATGGTGGATTTGTTTTGTCTAGCCGCGGCTTTGATGAAAAGGCATTAAGAAAAGCAGGGCTGGCGAATGCAACTACTTTGTTTATTGCAACCGATGACGATGAAACGAATATTAAATTAACGCAGTTTATTTCGAGGTTGAAAAAAAGGAAATATGCTGCGAGTTCCTTAAAATTAATGGTGCACATCAATGATGATAGTCTGAGAAACTTGCTTTCTGATTATCTGGATGTATCATCCACTAGCTCAGTGGACATACAGCCGTTCAATATGAACGATGTCACAGCACAATTAGTGTACGACATGTTTCCTCCCCACTTGTACCTTACTGATGAAACATCAAAAGGTACAGAGAAAATCATTTGTATTGTAGGAGATAACGCGATCGCGAGATCTTTTTTGATTGAGAATAGTATCTTAAGTCAGTATGGGGATGCGAAAAAGTTGAAGGTGTTTTTGATAACAGAAAATGCTGAAGCGTTTTTTGAGGCAATTACCAGACAGTATCCAAATTTGGTTGATTTTCTTGAAATAATTCCCATTGAACTAAGAAACCATAATTTTTCATCAAAGCATCAATGGGATGAGAAATTTCTAAATGCAATCGATTCGATAGATATCGTTTATTTTTTCGGAGATAAGGATGCGAAGATGATAAACAGCGCACTTCATCTGAGGCAATTTCTTTATGAAAAAACAATGAATATCCGAAAGGTGCCCATTGTGGTTTGCCTTCCTGAAGAAACCAAAGTTGTAAACATGTTGGATGGGGAGGATGAAAAATCCGGTAAGCTATCCTTGACAGATCGTTTCAGAGACGATGTGGTCGTGCACCTTGTCCGGAAATATACAGATACTTGCAGTGTGAAACGCATGATCGATGGGTCTGGTGAAAATGAAATTCTAGCAAAGGCTGTTAATTATTTTTATTCAATCAAATACGAATTTGACGGTTTACTGTATTCGCACTTTAAAAAGAGTGCTAATGGTGAGTTTTTAAAAAGATTAGAGCGGGAAATGTTGGAATTCAAAGTAAAGCGTGGAGAACCCTTGGCGCAGATTGAACAATTGGTGTTAGATTTTACAAAAGAGTATACAAAAAACTCAATCGAAAAGATAAGATCTGTTTTTGGTGTAAACAGGTTATGGAGTAATTTAACGGACCGAAAAAAAGAATCAAATCGTTACGTTGCAAGACATCTTGAGGTTAAGTTTTTTGTTTTAAAAAAACTGGGGATAAAAAATTTCACCAAAGAAGAAATCAGTCTTCATTTGAAACAAATCGCTCCTATTGAACATAACCGATGGTCGGCTGAAAAATTCGCTTTTGATTTTGTATATGGCTCCCTGCCAAGTTCAGATAAGAACTTAAAAAAAATATTAAAGGATACTTTGAAAGTTCATAATCAATTGGTTGCTTTCAATATGCTGGATGAAACCAACAAGGAAAAAGATCTCGATATGTTTTTGCTACTACCTTTATTAAAAAAAATTAAAGAAAACATTAAGGATTGAAGTTCAATAAAGATATATTTATAAGTTATGCGCATATTGATGATGAGGCGCTTATGGAAGGCGAACCAGGGTGGATCTCTGAGTTTCACCGATCTCTTGAAATTAGGCTTGCTCAATTGCTGGGATACCGGCCTACTATCTGGCGTGATAAAGCATTAGACGGTAATCATAATTTCAGCGATGAAATTCTAACGCAACTTCCGGAAATAGCAGTATTAGTTTCTGTTCATTCGCCGAGATATGTAAAATCGGACTGGTGTGTAAGAGAGGTAAATGAATTTCACCGAATTGCCGAAAGTAACATTGGCGCAATGATTGGTACAAAATCAAGAATTTTTAAGGTCATCAAAACACCTGTGGAATTATCACAGCATCCACAAGTAATTCAAGGTTTATTAGGATACGAGTTTTTTAAAATTGATCCGGAAACAGGGAAATCGAGAGAGTTCAGTAAATTATACGGTAAAGAGGCTCAACTTGCCTATTGGGCAAAACTAGATGACCTTGCACATGATTTAGCAGCATTACTTGAGGAAATTGGAAAAAACACATCTTCGCCAACGGGCAGTAATGGTTCATCGGCGCCAAGCTCCAGCCAAGTCACTACTAATGATCCTTTGTTGAAGCAAAAAAATCACGATTCTCGGAAGATTTACTTGGCTGAAACAAGCTCTGAAATGAAAGAGAAGCGAGAATCAATCTGCAGAATGCTGGCAGATAAGGGGTATTCGGTTCTGCCGGATAGAAACTTACCGATTGAAGCAGACGAATACGTGGCTGAAGTAAACAAGATAATAACGGAGTGTGAGATGAGCATTCATATTCTGGGTTCTAAATTTGGGATGGTACTCGAAGGCACCGAAAAATCTAAAGCGCAGTTGCAAAATGAAATATCCGCAGAAGTCAGCAAGGAAAAGAATTTAACACGGTTGATCTGGATGGCCCCGGATCAAAAAATAGAAGATGAACGACAAGTTAATTTTATAGAGGAACTAAAAAACAGCGAAACACTTTTGTCAGGTGCCGACCTGCTTGTATCGCCACTTGAAGATCTCGAATTTGCCATCAACGATAAATTGTCTGAATCAATAAAGGAACTGTCTGCTGAAGAAGTAGAATCTGATTCGGGAGGCCCAAAGCAGATTTATCTAATCTGTGATCAGGCGGATCTTGAAAATACTGTAGAAATTGAAAATTTCCTGTTCGACAAGGGATTCGAAATAATACTTCCAGCCTTTGAAGGTGATCAAACTGAACTTCGCCTGGATCATCAAGAAAACCTAAAGAATTGTGATGCTGTGCTGATTTACTACGGTGCTGGCAATGACCTTTGGTTAAGGTCAAAAACAAGGGACCTTTTAAAAATAGCCGGTTACGGTAGAAAAAAACCATTGACGGTTAAGTCAGTTTGTATAGGCGCACCGCTTTCTCCACAGAAGGAAAGATTCAGATCGCATGAGCTTAAAGTCATCTCTGTTGCGGATGGCAATTTGAGTGCATTGGCAGAATTTATTAAAGAGATAAAGTAAATGACGAGTCAAGAATATTATAATCCGTTTCCTGGCCTTCGCTCTTTTGAGGAGGAAGAGGAATATTTATTTTTCGGCCGTGAAAAACAGATTGATGAACTAATCCACAAGTTAAGTAAAACGAGATTCCTTGCTGTTATTGGTGCATCTGGAAGTGGTAAATCTTCGCTTGTGAAATCAGGTCTGTTACCATCACTGCATTCCGGTTACCTGGTGGAAGCTGGATCTGGATGGAGAATATGTACTTTCAGGCCTGGCAGCGATCCAATCGGTAACCTTTCTATTGCTTTATGTTCTGAGGAAATTCTTGGGGTTGATGAGGAAAATCAAACTTCGCCAGAGATCATCGAATCAATATTACGGCGCAATGATAAGGGCATTGGCAATGTGATTCAGCAGCTTTCCGCTGACACGAAGCAGAATATCCTCATCGTTGTTGATCAATTTGAAGAATTGTTTCGTTTTTCCAAATATGAGAAGACGGAGAATAAAGGTACCCGTGATGCGGTAACATTCATTAATTTATTAATTGCAGCGTCGAAATTTTCTGGTAGATCAATCTATGTGGTCTTTACCATGCGGTCTGATTTTCTAGGTGATTGTACTGAATTCCGCGGCTTGCCTGAAGCAATTAACGATGGACAGTACCTCATACCACGAATGACGCGTGAAGAGAGAAAAGTGGCAATAACGGGTCCAATCGCTGTCGGGGGAGCTGAGATATCTCAGGCACTCTTAACCCGTTTGCTGAATGATGTAGGCGACAATCCAGATCAGCTTCCGATTTTGCAACATGCCTTAATGCGTACATGGGAATACTGGCAAAAAAACAGTAAGCCTGATGAACCCATTGACATAGTGCATTACCAGGCGATTGGCACAATGGTGAAAGCGCTCTCACTCCACGCTGAAGAGGCATATTTTGAAATAGCTGACGATAAAGGGAGAGAAATTTGTAAAAAATTATTTCGGGCACTGACAGAAAAAAGTGAGGACGGAAGAGGAACCAGAAGGCCAACGATTATTAAAGAAATTTGCGAATTTTCGGAAATATCGATAGTCGAGGCCAAGAAGGTAATTGATGTTTTTAGATTGCCTGGCCGTAGTTTTTTGATGCCTCCCATGGAACAGGAGCTAAAACTAGATACTGTCATTGACATCTCTCACGAAAGTTTAATGAGAGTTTGGGAACGTCTGATTGTCTGGGTAAACGAAGAGGTTGAATCGGCAGAATTATATACGCGACTTGCACATTCAGCTGCGCTCTATCAGGAAGGTAAAACAGGTGTATGGAGGGATCCAGAATTGCAGATGGCAATGAACTGGAAAGTGAATCAAAATCCAAACCAGGCATGGGCAAAGAGGTATGATCCCTCTTTCGATAGGGCCATTAACTTTTTAGAATATTCGCAATCAGAAAAAAACCGGGAGATTCAGGGAACTGAAAAGAAAAGAAAAGCGGCTATTCTTCGACTGCGTATTTTTATTTCAATTATCACAGTAGCTTTTTGCCTTGCGGTTTATTTCGGCGTTAGCTCCTATCAGAATGAGAAAAAGGCCAAAATTTCAGAACGAAAAGCCCTTATTAAAAAACGGGAAGCCGATCTCTCAAATAAATTAGCCACTATTGAAAGAGACAATGCCGGCAAGGAAAGGGATATCGCTTCACAGGAAAAGGAAAATGCTGAAAAAAGTTTAGTGTTTGCAAATCAACAGAAAAAAATTGCTGAAGGTGCATTAATTCAGGCGAAAACATCACTAGTGATTGCACAAAATGCAACCCAACGTGCTAAAGATTCCGCAGTGGTTGCTGCTAAACAAAGAAAGGATGCGATGATCAGCGCAAATGTAGCCAAGGTTGAAACTCAAAAAGCTATCACTTCAAAAAAAGAAGTCGATCGTTTACGTATGCTTGCTGAGACAAAAAACATAGCGCTCAAAGCGAGTCAATTGATAAGTGATCTCAATAAAGATACCTTGAGTTTGCAACTGGCCTTTCTCTCCTATGCACTTAATCGTAAACTCGGGGGACCCGTTCAAAATAGAGTAATTTACGACGCTTTAAAAAATCAATTAACAAGGTATTATACGAAGACAATCCGTTCGCGAAAAGATATCAAATATCAGCCGGGGGCTTATGATGAGCGTGCACTGGTATTTCTTGATAAAAATCAATTTATCTCGGTAGGGGATGAGGGTACTATGAAGAGATGGGAGCTATCTGGCAATCCGATAGAAATTAAAGCCATCTCGTCCAGCAAAAAATTCTCTGAAAATTTCTCTAGTGTTGCGATTAGTTCCGATAATCATTTGGTTATTGCGGGGTCCACAATGGGCACCTTACTAGGATGGGACCCTTCAAAAGCCTCATCTCTGCTAATACCCTTGTTTAAGGGTGACGGGAAATGTACCGGCATTTATTTTATTCCCTCAGATATTTATTATTCACTAGTTTGTGTTTTTGAGAAAGGCGCCCACCTAATCAGCCTCGATAAAGTCAGTCTTAAATTAGTAAAAGATCAAAATCTTGTGTCCGTAGAAAATTCGTTAATCAATACGGCAAGCGCCTATACAAAAGAAGGGACTACGTTTGTTTTAGTAAGCCAAGGCAAAAGATTGAGTAAAGTAATGATCGATAACAAGGGCACTGTTTTTGAACCCGAAAAAATAATGGAATTCCCTGAAAATATTTCCGCATTGTCTGTAAGTAAAGATGGCCGTTTTATAGCCATTGGTGGCTCTTATGGCGCTATAGAAGTTTACAAACTAATCGGAAAGGACTACACTTTTAATAGTCAGTTAAGGGGGAATGTTTCTGCAATTACCGGATTAAATTTTTCATCGGACGATTCTTTGCTAATTACGGGTTCTTTAGACCATTCCATGCATGTGAAAAGATTGTTTAAAACAGTGGAAGAAGAAGATGATCTTGTTTTTAAAGAAAAAGATGCATGGATTCGTAATCTTTGTGTTTCTCCGGATAATAATTACGTAGTGTCCGTCGGCCAGTCTGGCTTGATTCAGGTTTGGCCTGTAAGTCTTGAGAACGTTGTAAGTGAACTTAAAGGCATAAAAAAATACAAAGATTTTCTTTTCGGATCAATCAATGAATCCGCATTAAAAGAAGAGCTAGGAGACGAGTTATTTAAAAGTATTTGGGAACTAGATTCAGGAAATAAAAGCTTTAAGGATCTATGGGAAAGTTTACAAACGAACTATTTAAATTAATATTGAAATGAGGAGTTTGAGTTTATTAGTTTTTATAAGCTTCTGGTTATACGCCGGCAAACTTTCTGCGCAAAAGAAGGAATGTCAGGGACAATTTAGCCTGGCTGAGGATTTTTACGCTTCAGGTGATTTTGATGAAGCAATGCGTTTGCTGAATCAGTATCAAGAATGTGCTGGCTTTAAAAACAGTGATTATTATAAATTGAGTTCTGAAATATTTATTGCGCTGGATAAAAAACAAGAAGCAAAAATTAGCGTAGCAAATTACATTAACTCAAAAATAGGAAATTATATTTCGGACGAAGACCCACAATTATTTAAAGATTTATTTTATGAAATACAGGATAGTATTTCAGGGCGCCAGATAACTTCTGTATCGAAAAAACCTGAAGATGTGGACCTTGCCGCCGCAACCGTAATAGTGATTAAAGAGAGTGAGTTTTCAGCACGTGGGTACCTTGATATTATTGACCTGTTATCCGACCAACCCGGCTTCGATATTTCACGAATTTATTCTGCTACTTATGCTAATGTATACCAACGTGGTTTCAGGCAGGAAAATACAGAACGGACCTTGGTGATGATTGATGGAATCGAAGAGAATGATGTGTGGTCTAATATTGCTTATTTATCACGACAGTATCCACTATCTAATGTTAGTGCTGTCGAGATTATTTATGGACCCGCATCCACGATATACGGGCCAAGAGCGTTTGCAGGGGCTATAAATATAATTACTAAAACACATAGTGAATTTGTAAAGAAAAAGGTTGACAAGTCCTATGCCTTTAGTATGGGATCCAGCGCAAAAGTCCTGAGCGGTAGCTACGGCACAAAAAGTGCAGATGTAAATGTTAGCGGCAAAAGTAAGGATGTTTCTTTTTTGTTATCTGGACGGGTGTTTTTAACCGACGGTCGAGATTTGAGTAATAGTGGGGCTCCTTTTTATAATTACGATGTGAAGGATCTTGACAACTTAAATTACAGCATCGAAAAATTAAAAGGTTTAAGTTATACCGATAATCCTGCAACAACAACAAATGAATTGAATGCTATTGTTTCAAGACTTGGTCTCACTCCAGGAAGCGCCAATTATAACTATTTTAGCGGATATGGCAGCGGGACCTTAACTCTAAATCCTGACTCCTTGACATCCCTTCTAGCGAAAGCAAGAAAAATCGATAAAGATGGTTATTTACAAAAAGTAAATGGTGCTAATGTGGGTTATTCAAACAGTGCTTCCAATTATTATCTCGGCGGAAAAATAAATTTCGGCAATTTTGAGGCGGGCTTTCGAACCTGGAAAACACAGGAAGGATTTAATTATTATCAGGATCTTTTCGCAGCAGGAACAGCCAATGGCAGTAAATGGACACCCACGAATTCAACCTTTTACACGGTTTACACTAAACAATTTAAAAATGTTGTGATTTCAAACACATCGTCCTATGTGATTCACGGGCTTGACAAAAGTTCTGATTTTGTTTCTTACAACTCCTATTACGGCCTATTAAACAACAGGTCTTATTCCAATCCTACTTTATTTAATCTTGTATTTCCAGACTCAATCGTTGATGGAAAAAAACATGGATGGCAGAATACCTATTACTACTACAAGGCGCGCCAGTTTAGAAATGATTTTAGAGTTAATTATACAAAAAATAGAATGAGCCTCTTATCTGGCTTTGATTTCAGGAACAGTCAATTACAAGGAGATTATCTTCAGTACAAGTCCTTTGCTGGGGAGCAACAAGAAGACCAGTCAAGCGTTTCCTTAGCCGAACATTACGGGACGGTTGCCTTTCAAGATAAGGGCGGAAATCAATACAATACGATTGATGCTGGTTTGTATTCACAATTAACATTTAAAGCAATCGATTCTTTGTTGTACATCACTGCAGGTGGACGCCATGATTACAACAGGATAAGAAG
The DNA here is from genome assembly GCA_943325195.2 of Sphingobacterium thalpophilum. Classification (GTDB taxonomy): domain Bacteria; phylum Bacteroidota; class Bacteroidia; order B-17B0; family Aurantibacillaceae; genus Aurantibacillus. Next base: position 18,680 of record CALPON020000044.1, read on the forward strand.
TAATGGAGGATTTGGAAGCGTCTTCAATCCAAAATTAGCATGTGTTTTGACGATTAAAGAACTAATTTTTAAAGCGATCTATGCACATGGAATTCAAAATCCTGCGCAATTTACGAAATTTGCAACTGGGGCCTCTAGAAACGCCAATCCCACTTTACAGCCAGAAAAAATTCAAAATATTGACCTAGTCTTACAGAATAGACATGGGTCCTTGCTAAACTGGAATGTTTCTGCTTTTTATTCTAATATCAAAGATGTTGTTGCAAGCGCGGTTGATCCTGATGAACCCATCAAAACTAAAAATCAAAATGTGGGTACTTATCAAGTAATGGGAGCACAGGGCACCCTAAAGTACGC
>CALPON020000045.1 GCA_943325195.2 Sphingobacterium thalpophilum
ATGGCAAAGAGCATATCGTTTTTGGCGATGCTGCTGACCATCTTCCGTTGATTATCCGTTTTGGCTTTGATAATTAAGCCATTATTACCAAATAAAATCAGATCGTTGCTGAGTGCTTCCTCCTTGGCATCAATCATATTATCGCCCGTTTGTCCAAGTAAACGTTCAATCACCTGGTCGGTCAGGACACCGCTCTTGTGGTAGTGATCCACCATGAGTTCCAGTCTTTTTTCAAACCGGGTGATCTCTGATGCTTCGCCCAATACTTTGAGAGAGTATCCTCGCGCAATTAATTTTAATTTTGGAAAATATTTCTTGATGACATTTAATTTGACATCGTTTACTCCATAAATTTCGACGGGCTCAACGCTGTCAAGTGTAATAATTTTCTCGTTCATAGATGCTTGTAGACAGCTAACGGGCTCTTGTTTATAAACCTGTTAATCGAAGACCAAGTTTAAAAATTTATGCGCAGAAATAATAATTAAATTTACTTAAAATGGGGATTATTACGCTCACTACAGACCTTGGTTACCGCGACCCATATCTGGCGCTGGTGAAAGCAAGGCTGTTGGCGGGACCGGCTGATTTGCGCGTTATAGATTTAAGTTGTGAAATCAGGAGCAACACCATTTCTGATGCCGCATTTATTGTTCGGAATTCACTCCCCGACTTTCCGCCCGATACCATTCATCTGGTGGCAGTTAAGTTTATTTCCGACCGCAGCAGTAATAATCGGAATGACCTCGTTGATAATAGTCGTTTTTTACTAACCCGCTATGCTGGACAGTATATTGTCAGTCCAGATAACGGTCTGTTCACCCTGCTGGATAAGGATTTCAGTGAACCGGTGTATCAATTATATTATAACAATGCGGCGCACCGTCATTTTTTTCTGAAAGATGTTTTTGCCGGGGTGGCCCTTCAGTTGAACAGTGGTAAAAGCATGGCGGAGCTGGGTGTGCTGACCATGGATTATTTTAGAGCCATGCAATTTGAGAGTTACGTCAGTGGTAACATCTTAAGAGGAAAAGGCATTTATACCGACGATTTCGGAAACATTATCACCAATATCACCCGCCAGCACTGGGATGAGGTGATTGGTGCAAAGTCTTTTAGTGTTACGCTTCCCGGTGCGCGCATCAGTAAGCTGAGTCAAAGTTATGATGAAGTGAAGTTTGGTGCAGCGCTCATTCTTTTTAATAGTTTTGGTTATCTGGAGGTGGCTACCAATGGTAAAAGTGCCTACAGAATGCTTTATCCAAGGGAAATTGGGACGCAATTCGATTTTACAATATTAGTGGAGTTCAATGATTAAACGTATCGTTAAAATGCATTTTAGGGAAGCGGAGGTGTCTACATTTCTTTCCATTTATGAGGAAAGTAGGAAAAAAATCCGCGCATTTGAGGGCTGCCACCATGTTGAATTACTTCGTGATGTGGAAACACCCGAGGTTTTTTTTACGTTCAGTATCTGGGAAAGTCCCGCACACCTAGACAAGTATCGCCATTCTGAACTTTTTGCCGGGGTGTGGTCCCAAACCAAGGCGCTTTTTGCCGCCAAAGCCATGGCCTGGTCCGCAGAGGAACAGAATTTTGAGGAGTAGTAAACACGTAAATCTTTTTCAACGTTACGGGGATTCGTTATGCCTTGGTATACGTGATGGCAGAGCTTGGTCTCAGTGTTGAGGCGATGTCAAAGTCTCATTAAAAAAGGTGGGCAATAAAAAAATAAACCTCTTTCTTTTGTTTCAGGCGATAAAGGCATTTATTCAAAACGAGAGGTTCTGCTCAAGGAAAAAATAAAAAAACAATTGATGGTAGCTGAATAGGACGCTCTAGGCCAGTCTAAATTTACGCTTGAAGGGAATAAAAATTATTTTAAAAGAAATCAGTTACTGAACATAACAATCGCAACATTACTCTTTCTCTAATGGCCTTGCTACTCTTTGATTTGAGGAGTGCCCCTGAATGTCTGGCGGATGAAAAGCTAAGTGGTACTGAAAAAATTTTGCATGGCGATCCGGAACCAGGTGGTGTACTCGGCAGGACAGGCAGCAATTTCTTTGTGGATGTCCTCGGGCGAAAGCCAGCGGAAGGAATAGACTTCCTCTGCATCGGGGAGTGGTTGTGCATCTGTGGATCCGATAAACACATGATCAAATTCATGTTCCGTTAATCCATTTTCGAATTCGCTCCGGTACTGAAAGCTGGTCATAAAACGTAGGTCCGCCTCCATCCCCATTTCTTCTTTCAGTCGGCGATGCGCTGCCGCGCTTGTTTCCTCTCCCGGGCGGGGATGTGAGCAACAGGTATTGGTCCAAAGCCCTGCACTATGATACTTATGAAGTGCCCGCCGCTGGAGCAGCAGTTCGCCCTTAGGGTTAAATAAAAAAACAGAAAAGGCACGGTGTAAGGCACCCTTCTGATGCGCCTCCAGCTTTTCCATTGTGCCTATTGGCTCATCTTTTTCGTTAACCAGGATGACTTCTTCCATTCTCTACTAAAGTACAAAACAGAAGGCAGTCCAGCTTGTTTAAACATTTCACATAAATTCACATTTTGTCCATTTACACGAAATAATCTTCCACTTATGAATGGTTTTTATTTTTCGCTCATTTAAGTTTAATTTAGACATCATGAGTCGCTGCCGTTTTATACTCTTCACCTGGTTTTGCCTTTTCTCTTTGCTTTCAGAAGCGCAGCAGTTTTTCTTTAAGAACTACAGCGTCGAAAGTGGTCTGCCGTTCATTCAGGTGTATTGTATGTATCAGGATTCCGATGCTTATCTCTGGAGTGGCGGTTATGGCGGTCTTTCGCGCTTTGACGGAAAAGAATTTATTAATTACAACCGCAAGAACGGCCTCATTGACCACAATGTCAATGCGATTTCGGGGGACAGAGGCGGACGTATTTTTGTGGGGACGAATAAAGGACTGAGTATCCTGCAGGGGCAGGGTTTTATTAATTATGACCATTTTGGCGATTATAAAAGTCCCCACATCACCGCATTCTGCAAAGGTTTCCACCACAGCATGTACATTGGAACGCAGAAGGGACTCTTTATGTTTAAAGAAGAGCAGATTCGCCCAGTGGGCAAGCTGCGCAATTATGTCGTCAATTGCCTATTAAATCCCGATACCAGTGTGCTGTTCATTGGCACAAACAAGGGACTGGTGATCTATGGCCACCATACATTTAAAATACTGAATAAGGCCGCAGGTCTGATCGATGATGAGGTGCTGAGTCTGAGTCGTTTTAAAAATTACCTGGTTATTGGTACTGCCAATGGCATGAGTCTGTTGGATGTCAATTCCTGGTTGTTTTCTAATTATCATGTTGCCAATGGCTTGCTGGACGAGCGTTGTAACAGTTTGTTGAATCAGTCCGACCGCTTTTTATGGATTGGTTCTCCTGGCGGTCTGAGCCAGTTTGACGGCACCAAGTTTAGTTATTTTAATATTGGAGCCGATAACAATTCTAACCAAGTCCGATCGTCTATCATGGACAGGGAAGGCAATGTCTGGTTCGGCACACACAGTGGTTTGTTCCGTTACAGGGACAATTCTTTTTCCAGCTATGATAAAATTCCTGGACTTAGTAATGCCCTTGTGTTTCAGATTTTCCGTGACCGTGAAGAAGATCTTTGGATGTGCACGCAGAACAATGGCATATTCCGCTTGAGTCAGAGCTTTTTTAAACGTTACGGAAATAAGAGTGGTCTCCTTTCAAACACCAGTCATGCCGCTCTCAGCGATTATCAGGGACGCTTGATTTTTGGGAGCGATGACGGTGTCTATCAGTTTAAGAACGAGCGTTTTCAGAACATCGCTCTACCTGCTGATTACAGGGGGCCCTGTGAGGTGCTTTTCGAAAGTCGGTCACATACCACTTGGATTGGTGGCAGTAATTGTTTTGCCGCGCTGAGTTGGAAGGGAGCAAGGCCGCAGAGTCAATTGTACGCCTTAAAAAGTCCCCTTGATGCCGTCGTCTATGGGTTTGCAGAGGATGATCAAGGACGGATTTTTATTGGGACGATGCGCGGTGGTTTATGGTGTCTGGACCAAGGGCGCTTGGAAAACCTATCAGAAAAACTAAAACTAAACGAAGAGACTTTTTTTACGCTGCGGTATTACAGAGGACGTCTTTTCGCAGCTTCGCTTAACGGATTGCTTGTGCTGGATTTGAAAAGCAAGAAGATGAGCCGCATCAGTGATAGTGATGGATTGAATTCCGAACTGGTCTATTCCATTGAGATTTCGCAAAATGAAGAAGTGATGTGGGTGGGCACCAATCAAGGCGTCAATAAACTCGATCTGAAGGCCTTTCTCAATGAAAATAAAATAAACATTACCTCTTTCGGCAAGCAGGAAGGCTTCAGTGGCGTGGAGTGCAATAGCAATGGAATCTGGGAGGATAAAGATGGCACGCTCTGGTTTGGCACCGTGAGCGGCATGGTTCGGCATCAGCCAAATCAGTTCAGAAAAAATACGAGTGAGAACAAAACCATCATTCAGAAGATTGCAGTGTTGAATGAGGACAGTGTGCTTGCTGAGGGAGCTGTTTTGCCGAGCGATTTGAATGTGCTGACGTTTTATTACCGGGGTGTCTGCCTCACAAATCCGGAAAAGGTGTTGTATCAAAGACGGCTGGCGGGACTAGAAAAAAGCTGGAGTAGTCCCAGTAATGAGGACTTCATTAAGTACAGTAATCTGGCCCCCGGCTCTTACACTTTTATGGTGCGTTCGCGCAATAATGAGGGGCTTTGGAATTTAAAGGAAACGCGATTTAGCTTTCAGATTCGGCCGCCCTACTATTTGACCTGGTGGTTTATTCTACTTGCTTCGTTGCTAGTATTTGGAACGGTGTATGGTTTTTTCGCCCTCCGTATTTACACCATTAAGAAAAAACAAAAAGTGGAGTTTGAGCGTAAAGTCGAGATGAGTAAGATTGAATTAAAAGCACTGCGTTCGCAGATGAATCCGCATTTTATTTTTAATTCACTTAATTCCATCCAGCATTATATTTTTAATACCCGCAGTGATGAGGCGATAAAATACCTGAATAAGTTTGCTCGTCTTGTGCGCATTATTTTAAATAATTCTGAAAAACCAACAGTGACGGTTGGAGAAGATCTGGAAGCCTTGAAACTATATTTGGAACTCGAAAAAATGCGGTTCGAAGAAAAATTTGATTACGAATTGATTGTGGATGCAACGGTGGATGTGGATTATGATATTATGCCACCGCTGCTCATGCAGCCATATGTGGAAAACGCTATTCTGCATGGTCTTAATCCCAAGCCCAGTAAGGGTCAGTTGATCATTCGTCTTCATTCTGAAAATAATTTCTTAATTTGTAGCATTATGGACAATGGGATTGGACGGGCAAAAGCCTCTGAAATAAGGCGGACCATGCCAGTAAAAAAACACAAATCGCTTGGTATGAAAATAACAGAGGACCGTCTGAAGATTCTGAATGAAATTAATAATAGTCAACTCAGCGTGACCGTTACTGATCTTTATGATGTCGCCGGAGAAGCCTTGGGCACGAGGGTTGAGTTGTTTGTGCCACTTAACGGATAATAGATAGCAGATGATCAAAACAGTGATAGTGGAAGACGAGTTAAAAAGTCGTGACATGCTGGCGGCTATGATAAGAAAGATTACGCCGGAGCTCGATATTGTTGGACTAGCGGGCAATGTGTCTGAAGCTGAGAAACTCATCCGGGAATTAAAACCGGAACTTGTTTTTCTTGATATCAGCATGCCTGATGGATCAGGATTTGATTTGTTGGAGAAGGTATCGGGACAGAAGTTTGAACTGATTTTTGCTACAGCAAGTGATCAACATGCGATTCGCGCTATTAAATTCAGCGCCTGCGATTATCTTTTGAAGCCCATTGATATGGATGAGCTGAAATTGGCTGTGGAGAAAGTGGTCCAAAAGAAGCAGTCGGTTCCAAACATGGAGAATCTACAATTCCTGATTCAACACCTGAGGCGAGCAGATGATAATTTTCAAAAGATTACCCTTCCCACCGGTAATGCCTATGAAATTGTCAACGTGAAGGACATTGTGCGTTGCGAGGCGGATGGCAGTTATACCACATTTTATCTCAGCGATAAACGTAAATTAATGATTAGCGCAGGATTAAAACATTATGAAGAATTGCTTCCAGAAAATGATTTTATCCGCGTGCATCACCACCATCTGATTAATATGCAGCATGTGCTGCGCTTTTTAAAAGAGGACGGTGGCTATGCGGTGATGAGCGATGGCTCAAAGATTGAAATTTCCCGTCGGAAAAAAGAAGCTTTTATGGAGAAATTGAACAGATAGTCCGCATCTATTAGGCATTAGCGGATGTTCACGCGCACTGCGAAGGGTTTATGAGCTTGGGTCCGTTTTAGTATAAAAAGCAGTGAACCAAAGGATGTCCTGAATACGCCTTTGGCTTTATTTTGACCACTTATAAGTCTGGTTTTGCCAGCTGTAAAAACACTAAAAACACAGGCGTACAGTCTCTGTAGATTTAAAGTACGTTCTTTTTAGGTTTTGTTTAGTTATAACAAAAGGAAGTCGTACGGGATCATGGAGATTTTCCCGTGCGGCTTTTCATTTAGCCTTCGCGGCGGGGCTGAGGACCAATAGCGTTAGGTCCGAAAAAAAACCCTATATTTGCACGAATTTTATAATCTAAAATTCATTTCAATGGCTTCTAATTCATCAAGTAACAGGTTTGTTCCGGAAGGACTGACTTACGACGACGTATTGTTGGTACCCGATTATTCCGAGGTACTTCCCCGCGAAGTAAATATCTCCTCTAGTTTTACAAAGAACATTCGTTTAAATACCCCCATTGTTTCAGCAGCCATGGATACTGTTACAGAACACAGTTTGGCCATTGCAATTGCTCAGGAAGGCGGTATTGGCGTCCTTCATAAAAACATGAGTATTGAAGCGCAGGCAGAAGAAGTGCGGAAAGTAAAGCGCAGTGAGAGCGGCATGATTATGGATCCTGTTACCATTCATGTAGGTGCCAATATTGGTGATACCGTGAAAATGATGACGGATAATAAAATTGGCGGTATTCCGGTTTTAGATAAGGATGGGAAGTTAACTGGTATTGTGACCAGTCGCGATTTGCGTTTTGAGAAGGATTTTAAACGTCCCGTTAAAGAAGTGATGACAAAGGCTCCGCAGCTTATTACGGCGCAAAAGGGCACTACCCTAAAAGAAGCCGAGTTGATTTTGCAAGAGCACCGGATTGAGAAGCTTCCGGTAGTAGATAAGGTCGGCAAACTGATCGGCTTGATTACTTATAAAGATATTATTAAAATTAAAGTCCGCCCCAATGCCTGTAAGGATGAGCGGGGACGTCTTCGCGTAGCAGCAGCAGTTGGTGTAACCGCTGATACCATGGAACGCGTCGATGCCTTAGTTGCGGCCGGCGTTGATGCGGTGATTATTGACACGGCACACGGCCATAGTAAAGGGGTAATTGAAAAATTAAAAGCGGTAAAGAAAAAGTACCGACAGCTTGAGGTGATTGTCGGAAATATTGCTACTGGAAAAGCGGCGCTAGAGCTGGTGAAAGCCGGAGCAGATGCGGTAAAGGTGGGAATTGGACCCGGTTCAATTTGTACCACCCGAATTATTGCTGGTGTCGGTGTACCGCAATTGTCCGCTATACTTGATGTGGCCGCAGCCTTAAAAGGTACTGGTGTTCCGCTGATCGCAGATGGCGGTATTCGTTTTACGGGGGATGTGGTGAAAGCGCTGGCAGCAGGTGCAGGCACGGTGATGATGGGTGGTATGTTTGCCGGCACGGAGGAGAGTCCTGGTGAGACGATTATTTTTGAGGGACGAAAGTTCAAAGCTTATCGGGGCATGGGATCATTGGAGGCCATGCAGCAGGGCAGTAAGGATCGCTATTTTCAGGATGCGGAGGATGATATTAAAAAACTGGTACCGGAAGGAATTAGTGGTCGTGTTCCTTACAAAGGCTCTTTATCTGAGATTATTTATCAGGTGATTGGTGGTCTGCGCGCGGGAATGGGCTACTGTGGTTCAAAGGATATCAAAGCGTTGCAGACCGCGAAATTTATACGAATTACCGCTGCAGGGGTTAAGGAATCACATCCGCATGATGTGGTGATTACTCGTGAGGCACCAAATTACAGTCGCTAAACATGATTCTGCCAATTGTTTTATACGGTGATCCCGTCCTCCGCAAAGTAGGAGAAACAATCGATCAACAGTACGAAGGCTTATCACAGCTGATAAAGGACATGTTTGATACCATGTATCAGGCAAAAGGAGTAGGATTGGCTGCACCACAGGTTGGGAAAGCAATACGACTTTTTATTGTTGACACAGAGCCGTTTTCGCAGCCCTTAGAGGACGATGAAGAGGACGAGGAATTTACACCTGCGCAGCGCAAAGAGTTGAAAGTTTTTAAGAAAGTATTCATCAATGCGCAAATCCTCGAAGAGGAAGGAACAGAGTGGAAGTTTAATGAGGGCTGTTTGAGTATTCCACGAATTCGTGAAGATGTGATTCGCAAGCCAAACATTGTGATTACGTATTACGACGAAAATTTTACAAAACACAAAGAGTCCTATGATGGCGTTATTGCCCGCGTTATTCAACATGAATATGATCACATCGAAGGCAAGCTCTTCACTGATAAAATCAGTCCTTTCAAACGCAAAATGATCGCCGGAAAGCTCAGTGATATTGCCAACGGGAAAATGCATGCCGATTATAAAACCAAAGTGTACCGGCCAAAACGCTAAAATAAAAATGGATCGCGCAGCAAGAAACAACAAACGAAATCATTATTTTCAAATCAGTTGCCTGCTGCTGACCGTATTTTTTTTCATTGCCTGCGCTGAAAAAAACCCAATAGACGAATCAGCTTTGACGAAGACGCCTCGGGAGGCAGCGGACTGCGAAGGCATGCGACGGGAGGCTTTGCGAATGGACAGTGTTCTGATGCAGGAAACTGAACTGAATGAAGCCAAAGCCAATGCGGGTATTAAAGCCTTTGCGGATTTTGCAAATTTCTGTCCCACCGATTCCTTAAGTCCCGTTTTCCTCATTAAATGTGCACAGGTGGCACGCGCTGTGAATGCGGTGCCTCAGGCCAAGGTGGTTTTGGAAAAGTGCATTGCTGATTACCCCCAATTTCGCGACCGTGCAGCAGCCCTTTTTTTATTGGCGCAGTTATACGATGAGGTGATTTATCTAAATAATGAAGAAGAAGCCAAGCGTCTGTACGAACAGATTTTGAGTGAATATCCCACAAGTGACTGGGCTTACAGTGCGAAAGGCGCCTTGTCCTTTATCGGTAAAAGTGACGAAGAGATTTTGAGGACGTTCAAATCAAAAAAGAAATAAAAATGCAGGCAGCAGCAAAAAACTCTCTGAAGGTGATTGGTCTCTTAGGCGGCAGCGCGGTTGCCCTTGGAGCACTGGGCGCACATGCGTTAAAGAATCAGATGATCAACGGAAAAATTACCGCGGATCAGTTGGCTGGATTTGATACAGGAGTCCGTTATCAAATGTATCATACCCTAGCCATGTTTGTTTTACTCCTGTTAAATCATCAATTTCCATCCCGTAATTTTGAGAGGGCTCAGCGATTTTTTCTCTGGGGGATTATATTGTTTAGTGGCAGTTTGTATTTATTGTGTACACGGGGATTGAGCGGGATGGATTTTTTGCGGTATTTAGGTCCAGTCACCCCGGTAGGAGGCGTTTTAATGGTTGCTGGTTGGCTCTTTCTGCTTGCCGAAGGCTTCAAAAAAAGTTAATTTTAATCTTTTGGTCCGGTCTTTGGACTACCTTCGAGTATATGAAAAATAGCATTCGTAAATCTTTTTCAGTCCTGCTTTTTGTTGCGGGCGTCAGTTTCTCTCTTCAAGCTCAGCAGGGCCCCCAGCCCACGCAGGAACCCACTGTCTATAAGGGTGTGACTGATGCCAGCTGTGCCGTAGAAATATCATTTGGTAGTTACGGTGCCGGCATTGATGGCAAGGCACTTGAGAAAGTGGAGTCCGCGATTGCCAAGCATAAATTAAAAAATACGCGGCAGCAAATTGGTCGGGAAGGGGAGTTGCGCATCTGCCTGCCATTGAAGGAACTGAAGGGGAAGAAAAAAGCAGGTTTTATTAACGAGCTGAAAAAAATCGCAAAAGAGGGACAACTTGTCTCAGTATCAATTAGATAAATTCGGATTTTTTTGCAATCAGCGCTCTCTTAAGAGCGCTTTTTTTTTGTAATTTTGCACTTTATAACCTTAATATAACGGAATGAACGAAATTGGAATCAAAGCAGATACTGCTTCCGTAGCGCAATTAGGTCTATCTAATGTCGATATGGCGTACTGGAATCTTCACCCGAGTGAATTGGTGGAAGAGTGTATTGTAAGAGGCGAGGGGTTTTTAACAGATGTAGGCGCATTAGCGATTGATACCGGAGAATTTACTGGTCGTTCACCGAAGGATAAATATGTAGTGTTTGACGAGACCACAAAAGACAGTGTTTGGTGGGGAGATGTAAATAACCGCTTTGAGTCCGACCGGTTTGATACCCTGCATAACCGCATGCTGGCTTATCTGGGAGGTAAAGAAATCTGGGTGCGCGATTCCTATGTTTGCGCCGATCCGACTTACCGTCTCAACATCCGTGTCGTTAATGAATATCCTTGGAGTAATCTATTTGCCTATAATCTTTTCCTTCGCCCAACGGCAGAAGAAATTAAGACGTTTAAAGAGGACTGGGTGATTTTAAATGCACCAGGTTTCAAGGCAGATCCAAAGATTGACGGCACCCGTCAACATAACTTTGCGATCATCAATTTTACAAAAAAACTCATCCTGATTGGTGGTACTGGTTATACTGGAGAGATCAAAAAGTCTATTTTCTCTGTCCTGAATTATATTCTTCCCCACGATAAAAAGGTATTAAGTATGCACTGCTCTGCCAATATTGGCAAGGAGGGTGATACGGCAATTTTCTTCGGACTTTCAGGGACTGGTAAAACTACTTTAAGCGCAGATCCAAATCGTAAACTGATTGGAGATGATGAGCATGGTTGGAGCGATAAAGGTGTCTTTAATTTTGAAGGCGGCTGTTATGCAAAGTGTGTGGATCTGACTGCTGAAAAAGAGCCGCAGATTTTTAACGCGATCAAATTTGGTTCTTTATTGGAAAATATTGGTTGTCATGAAGGCACTTCGACGGTCGATTATACCAACATTGAACGAACAGAGAATACCCGCGTGAGTTACCCTGCAAATTATATTGACAATGCAGTAACACCTGCAGTGGGTGATATGCCGAAAAACATTTTCTTTCTGACTTGCGATGCATTTGGTGTATTGCCTCCGATTAGTAAACTTACAACTGGACAGGCCATGTATAACTTCATCAGCGGTTATACGGCAAAAGTCGCAGGGACTGAAATGGGAATTACAGAACCGACAACGACGTTCAGTGCTTGTTTTGGCAAGGCCTTTCTTCCATTACATCCCACTAAGTATGCTGAATTGCTGGGTGAGAAGCTTAACAAACACAAGGTGAATGTTTGGTTGCTCAACACCGGTTGGGTAGGTGGTTCTTATGGCGTTGGCAGTCGTATAAAACTGTCCTACACCCGTGCACTCATTACAGCAGCGCTGACCGGTAAATTGGATAACGCGGACTATGGTAAAACAAATTTCTTTGGTCTATCTTTTCCCAAGGCCTGCGAAGGTGTGCCAGCAGAACTAATGGATCCGCGCAACAGCTGGTCTGATAAAAATGCTTACGATGCAAAAGCGAAAAACCTTGCTGAGCAATTCATTAAAAACTTTAATCAATACGCTTCTGCAGCGAACGAAGAAATTCTCGCCGCTGCACCTAAAGTAGAAGTGGTTGCTTAATTAAAAATACTTATCTAAAAAATCCCCTTTCGGAATGAAAGGGGATTTTTTTTTGCCTTTTGCAAGCGAGTCACAAACGAGTCATACAGCCAAGGATACGTTTCATAAAACCGTTGAGCGCTTATTTTTACGCTGAGCAGTTGGAATGACCTGAGTAGATTCCTTGACGTTTTGGTGATACTGGCTACAAAGGCTTACGACCCTGAATGATTCTGATCAAAACGGCAATCATTGCAATAATGAGCAAGATGTGGATGATGCCTCCGCCGTGAAAGCCCAGGAAGCCGATGGCCCATGCTACGATAAGGATGACTGCAATAATATATAAGAGATTTCCCATGTTGTTTTTGGTATTTGTTTTATAATTTAATAAATGCGGTAGCCGATACTTGCCTGGAGCCATAGGTTTTTATATCGGGGCGTGGATGATTGTCCAGCACTGTGGTTGGCCGTAAGGTCCCACCCGGTTCGAAGGGACAAGACAAGGTGCCACAGGTTAAGATCAGCACCGGTGACAATGCCTAAAAGATTCTTATGACAATTTGTAGTACTAAAATTCTGAGTGATTGCTTCATAATTACCGGTACTCGAATAGTCATCACGTTGTTTAAGCAAGTAGCTGTATTGGGGCCCTCCAACAATGGAAAGAAAACTAAAGGGTTTGATTTGCAGAAGAAGAGGAAGGTCGAGGTGGGTGGTGCTGCGCGTGAGCGTATAAGGTTCGTTGCTTATTTGTCCCGATGCAATAAAACCCTTTTGACTAATATGGATCTCCGGCTGAAGACCAAGCAAAGGCCCTATAGGGAGGCAGAGGAGAGCACCGACCATGCCGCCAATTCGCGCAGAAGCGATATAGGTAGTAGTACTCTGATTATAAATATTGGAGCTATTCAGTCCGGCTTTTAATCCGAAGACGAGTTTCTTTCGGGCTTCACTCGAATTCAGCAGGCGATCTGGGTCCTTTATTTCTTGTGCCCAAGAAAAGCAGCTGAGGCAGCAAAAAGTCAGGCAAAGCAAGGCGGTTGTTTTCATCGTCGACAGCAATTGAAGAGAGCGGTAAAAAAGTAATACCAGCCAAGAACGCTACAGGAAAGAAATGGAGCGGCAGGACGCGAAATACTGCTGTTGGTAAGCCTTAGGGACGTATTTATGTAATTACATGGTATACAGTTTGTAGAACTAGGTCCCCAGCAAGTTTTTCCCCCGCCGGCTTTCAGCCAGGTGGAATAGCAATTGCAGAAATAAGAAGATAAAACCGCCAGATGGCTGATAAAGTAGAGGCGAAGAGTTATTGTTCAGTCAATTATTAGGAGCTGGGGAATGGCGAAGGCAGGCGGTTTGTGCCATATGCTCCTCCTCTTATAAAGGGGCTATGTTTGCAGCAAATGCACTTGCAAGAGATCCTTTATGAGGCATCGCAGTTTACATCCGTGGACGCCAGGATAGGACAGTTTCTAAAATAAATTTTTGATGTGGTGTTGGTACCTCTGAAATTGGGAGGAAAAAAGACTTTGGTTGTTTTTTAGTTTTGAACCCTCACGCGAATTTGATGTGTGTAGCAAGGTTCTCTGAAAGCGATTACCCTTGAAAATCGCCTTTTTCAGGCAGTCTGCAGCCAATACTTCCACTGCAGCGAGCCTTTGTGGTATTGGGGTATACCCTATTTTTTATTATCCGAATCGCGGAAGCATCAGGGCTCTGTGTACTTTTGCATTTTTTTAGACGTGAGACACCCTCTATCACCAGCCGCTCTTAATCAATTTTTAAAACTGGATACTTCAGCGCGTTCATCTATCCTTCATGAGCGAGGCGTTTTACTGGACCAGGACCTTGAAAAAGGCAATCCCATTAATCTCTATTTACTAGATGATTTTTTTGCGGAAGAAGTTCTCAGTGCAGTCACACGCGAAGCGGTTGAGGTGATTCCTTTTCGTCAAGGTTATCGTGTAGAATTGCTTCAATTACTTAATCGCCAGTAACTGCAGGTCACGAGAGGTTTCGGATGTTATTAATGGGGGTAAACCCTTGCAAACATCAAAAGACGGGTAATACATACATCTGAAATGAAAGAAGATAATTAGAAAGAAAAAAAGCAACCAAAGACCGATGTTTGTCGTATAACATAAAGAACAGCAGGACTAGAATAATAGCAGTGAAACATGACTGGCACAACATTTAATAATAAGTAGTTTACTAAAAAGACCTCCTAATGAAACCAATAGTAGCTACACTATTCTGTTTAATGGCGCTGATTTTTCAGGGCCATGCTCAGTCCGAGATCAATTTTGTTGATACCAACGTTTATATCAATGGTAGGATTCTTAGTTTGCCGGGGAGCTCGTCTGAAAAATATCTGATTGAATTATCTGATGAACAGGGTGTCCTCAATCAGTACAGTCTTTCTAAGGGAAAAAGGACGTTCCGTTTTGAACTGAAGCGTTACCACACCTATACGCTTCGTATCGAAGGCGATGGCTATCTGACAAAAATATTGACGCTTAATACAGACATGCCTGCAAATTCAAGTGGCAATTTCGCTATTAGTTTTAATATCCGTTTACAGTCACTAAAAGAAGCCGTGAGTCTTTCACCAAAAGTGCGTGAATTACCGGTAGCATTAATCCGGTATGACCTTTTAGCAGAGACCTTTGTTTATGATCTCTCGTATGCCACGCAGATTAAGATGGAGATTTATAAGCGCCCAAGCACTGAGCCGGCACTGGTTTTAGTGCGGGTTAAAGAGTAGGTGGAAGGCGACGACGGATTTCTGAAAATAAACTGCTGAGCCCATTAATTTTAATTTCATAGACTGTGGCCAGAATCATTCCTGACCTTCCTGCTGGAAATCCTTGTCGCGAAAGCCACTCCAAGTAAGACACAGGCAGCTGATCATAAAAAATTCCCTTATATTTCCCAAAAGGCATTTTTTGTCTCACGCAATCCTTCAGAATTTCGGGATCAGGCACTTGCTCATTCATGGCCACCAAGTTCTAAATAGTCTCTCTGATAATCATTCTGCAAGTCTTCGTGCATTGCCGATATGAGTTTGGTAATTTTCTTCAGCTGTTGATCGTAAAGGTTGAGCAGTTGTTGACTCTCATGAAAAGGTAAACCCGACTCCTTGAGGCAACGACAAAAATGCAAATGCAATTCGCAGGTTACTGCTTTGTCGTTGACATACCGCGAAAATCTTGTCATTTGTCGCAGGATCTTTCTCAAGGTTTTTTTGGCATAGTACAAATTCGTACTGGAATTTATTTCTGAAAAGCTGTTCGTTAGTTCTTCACGGACTTCTTTTACATATCCCGATTTATCGTAAGACTCGAGCAGCAGATAGGTCAGATATTCTTTATTGTCTTTCTTGTAGCGCGCGAGTGATAGGCAGATTTGCGCCAAGTCTGCTGCAGGCAATAGCTGTAGTTCTTTTTTAAGATCATTTAAAGCGGGTGTCCTCATTTATTTATCCCGTTTTTTAAGCCATTCAGCAACAGCGGGAGCGAGTTCTTTTTGTGAGCGGGAACCGACAAAAACGCCAATATGTCCACCCTTAAAACTGTACAATTCCTTGTCCGTGCTCCCGACTAAATCATTTAGCGGCTTTGTGGCTGCAGGAGGCACCAGGTGATCTTCTGTTGCATAAATATTCAGCAAGGGCGCGCTCAGGTTTTTTAGGTTCACTTTTTTACCGCCTACTTCCAATTCTCCTTTAACCAGTTTATTATTCTGATAAAGATCTTTCATAAACTGTCGGAAACATTCTCCGGCTTGGTCGGGACTCTCACTGATCCACTTTTCCATTCTTAAATAATTCAGGAGTTTGTCCGCATTATCGAGTAGGCTCGTCAGGGCCTGTTGTTTTTGTAGTTTCATCATCGGCTTCAACATGTCAAAGCCCTGATTCAGAAATTCACCGGGAATCAGCCCATGGTTGGCGTCCACTAGCGCATCAAAGTCCATATCCCGACTCCAGCGGAAGAGCAGTCCCTCGTTGGTACTGAAGTCAATCGGTGTTACATGCGTAACCAGATTTTTCACTTTATTGGGGTAGAGCGCGGAGTAGATCACACTCAAGGTACCACCCTGACAAATACTGAGGATATTTATTTTTTCGATCTGGTGTTTTGTTCGAATCACATCGACACACGTGTTGATATAACCGTTTATATAATCATCCATGCTTAAGAAGCGATCACTTCTGGTTGGGAAGCCCCAGTCGATCAGATACACGTCCATTCCTGCAGCAAGAAGATTTTTTATATAACTGCGGTCCGGCTGCAGATCAAGCATTTTATAGGTATTAACGAGGGCATAAACAATCAGGACTGGAGTTTTGTAACTTGCCTCCGTCTCACGATCATAAAGATACAGCGTCAGTTTATCTTCCGAATACACGGCGGTTTTGGATGTGCTTGCAATAGTCACTTCCTCAATTTTATTCAGGTTCTCATAACTCTTCATCAGTTTAGCGCTGATGCTGGTAAATTCTTCGATTAGATTAGTTTCCATGGGCAGGGTTTTTATTAAAATTACACATCATTTCAGGGTCTCAAAATGGCGATTGGTCATTATAAAATCGGTCCGCACCTGATCGATAAAAACAGGATGCTCGGGTTCTACATTCCAAATTATTAATTCCGTTCGTTTAACGGAGTCATTATTGAGCAATAGACGATCGGTCAGATCGTAGCCAAATTCTTTATGTTCCCACTGATTTGTTTGTATGTATTCTTCTCCTATGTAGAAGGGTATTAAAAGCAGTTCGCGGTCATTTTGTCCCAGAAACTTAAGAAAGAGATGCACTTGTTTCAATCCAGGCGTAGCATACATGTCCATGCTAAGGCGGATTTTCCGAACACCAGGTTTTGCAAATAGTTTTGGAAAATCGTATCCCGCCACCCGACAGATGTAGTTCTCTTTGTTAAGTTCTAAGGCTTGATGTCCGGACACGAAATGCGTGCTGCTGGTTTTACAAGTCTTAAGTGAATCTTCAAAGTCCTGTAAGTGATTTTCCTGCTCCAGTATGCTTTGTGGAGGAACGGGATAGATATGGGCTTTTTGTAGGCGCGCGAAATGCGACCAATAGAGATCTTTGTGCGTTAGGTACTCATCAAGAATGCCATCTCGGATTTGCAGGGACTTGAGTTGAAAATAGCCGACACAGAGCAGGAGTAGCGCGATGCTTATTTTTTGGCGCGAGGTCCTCCTTTTCAAGATACTCAGGAAACTTGCGAGTCCAATTGCTGGGATGGCGTAAAAGTCAATCATTGCCCTTTTTGTGATGGGCCAGTACCACCAGGCGCTGTAGATAAATAATAATCCAAAGAAAAGGACGGGTAGTAGCCACTGTCTTTTTTCTCGGATAAAAATAAATCCTAACATGGCAAAAAAGAACAAGGGCACATACACAAAAAGTCCCATGTGATAGCTCAGCAGTGCATCGCCAAAGCGAGCATCTCCGAAGTTAAATTTTTCGTCGGTATAGGTGTACGAGAAAAGACTTCCGGTTTGAATATAATTCAGACTGAACTGCCAGCTCAGCGCAGCAAGAGAAAGTAGTAGGAGCAGCAGGTGTGTCCAGCGGAATTTCTCGGCGAGCGTCGCTTTCACGAGACGTGTCAAGGAGTATCCTTTTTGATAGAAGGCAGGCAGAGCCAGAATACTCAGCAGTGTTAGAGGCCGAATACAAAAACTGATGACCAGACAGAAGAGGGCCATCAGGAAGAATTGCAGTTTTTTATCGGCTCTGTGAAAGAAGAGAAAACTATAATAAAAGAAGCCGGTGACAAAGGTGAAGGAGTAGCTATGGGAAAGGGTGTTCGCGAAAAGAGCGTAATTAAACAAGTAAGTCCCAGAAAATACCAGTAGCACGGTCAGACTGGCAATCCACAAACGATGGCCCATGGCTAGCAGGAGCCGATGCAGAAAGAATAGACCCAGTAACAAATAAAAGACAGATGCAAATGCCATGGCTGCTTGGTAGGGTGGACTGAAGCCGTCTGGTGTGCACTGAAAAACTTTGGCAGCGAGATGGCCAGCAATGAAAAAAGGCATCCATAAAAAGGAGAGACCCTGGTAGTATTTATTAATTCGTTTATTACCATAGGCTACTAAGAGATTATCCTCTGGATTATCGAAAGCACTGTAAATATAATTCGCGTTGTGCACCCGGTTGAACCATTTAAAATCCAGCTGCGGATCATTGTGAATAAACTTCGCCGGTAAGTAGGAATAATAGCCAAGTCCATCGCCAGCGATAAAAGGATGCCAAGGCGATTTGAGCGGACGCATGCAGACAAAGCTGAGCACCACGGTGAGGACAACGCAGGCAAAATGAAAGTTTTTGTTTTGAAAAAGGCGTTCCACTAGTAGACTATAAAGATAAAATTATCTTCTTTTATTCCTGCGTGTAAAAATAAAAAAGCCGTCTTTCAGGGACGGCTTTTTTATTCAGGACTGTTTTTTATTTTTTACGGTTTTTAGTGCTTTTAGAGTCTTGTGCGGCTTCAGCAGCAGGGGCCGAGGAGTTAGCAAGCTTTGCTTGTAATTCTTTGACTTGCTTTTTAAGATCATAAACTGTTTTTTCTAATTCCGACACCTCACTTTTGAAAACAAAAGGGTACATGGACAGATTGTTTTCGAATTGTTTCTCGAATTGCAGTTTAAGTTCATTCGTAAGATTAAGAGCTTCGCCTTTTACCTGACTGAATGCATCAGTGGCGAATAGTTCGCTGAACAGTTGTTCGTTCACTTTTATCCATTCGTTATACATTTCCTGTGGACTCGGCATTTTAGCGAGTGCCTCCGGAGTAGTATACTTGTCAGCATATTCACGCGCAAGAGCTTCGACGCTTTTGCGGGTCGTATCTTGAAGTATGCTTTGAAGTTCAGCTTGTTTAACACTGTACTGGGCCATTTTGTCCATCAATTTAATGAGGTCTTCAGCAGCATCTTTTTCCTTACCGCCAGTTACCACTTTCATGAGTGGTTCAAAGGTACGGGCGAAC
>CALPON020000046.1 GCA_943325195.2 Sphingobacterium thalpophilum
CTTGCTGAAAATGGGCTAAGGCAGCTTTTTTATTTTAGTAATTCTGAAATATATTTTTCAATTTTTTCTGGCTTTGCAGTGGGCGCAAAACGTTTGAGAGGGTGACCTTGAGCATCGACTAGAAATTTTGTAAAGTTCCATTTCAGCTCGCTGTTAAACCAGCCTCCCAGTTTACTTTTTAAATATTTAAAGAGGGGATGCGCACCCGGACCGTTCACATCTATTTTTGAAAACATCGGAAAGGACACCCCATAATTGACTTGGCAAAACGCGGCGACTTCGGCATCATTCCCCGGCTCCTGTTTTGCAAACTGATTGCAGGGAAAACCAAGTATCACCAATCCCTTGTCTTTGTATTTCTGGTATAAAGTTTCAAGCCCCTCAAACTGCGGGGTCAGTCCGCATTTAGAAGCAGTGTTCACAATCAACAAGGTCTTACCCTTGTAGTCTGAAATGCTAACGGATTCGCCAGTAATGGTCTTGCAGCTGAGTGCATAAAAATCCTCTACTGCTGCTTCCTGCTTCTTTTTAACGAGTGACCAATTCTGTCCCATCTGCTTTTATTTTTTAGGTAGTATTTGGAGAGGTCTTCGTTAAATTAAGTGCGAAGACATCGCATACGAAGTAAAAATACAATAATTTTAGTCCGAATGAGGGGCGATGAATGTTAAAGAATTCCTTTGGGTAGCAAGCGTCTGCCTTGCAGTTTGACTTTTGCACGGGCTATTACCTGCTGCAGGGAAATAGGAACACCGCTCTCAGAGACGCGCTGATGCTGCACCTGTTGAAATTTTTTATTCGGGAGTATAAAACTGGGGGACTGAAAACGCTCGCAAACCGCCGTCCAGCAGAAGTCATGGAGAAACGATAGCCAGTATTTTCGGCGAAAAAAATTACTGGTCTACTAGTAGTTTGCGGATGTGTTGTTGCTTATCTTTTCTGAGAACCATGAAATAAAGTCCCGCGGGTAAGGCTTCTAACGAAACATCTTGGCGACCTTCCACGCCTTCTAATTGAAGAATGCTGCGTCCGGTCTGGTCCAGTATTTCAAAGTGCAGTAACTCTTGGCTGTCAATAGTCAGATAATCTTTTGCAGGATTCGGATAGATGCGTGTCGCCGCAAGTCCTTGAAATTCTTCGAAGCCAGGGCAGAGAACAACTTTCACATTCACAGTGGCGGTATTTACACAACCATCGCTACCAGTACCAGTAACCGTGTAAGTAGTATTGCCTAAGGGCGTAAGGGTGACCTGCTGCGCAGTTTGATTGAGGGCAGACCAGGTATAACTTGTTGCACCGTTTGCAATTAAAGTAGTTGGATAGCTTTTGCAGACCATGGTAGGACTTGCACTAGCAATCACAAGGGGCAAGCCGGCTACAGTAATGCTAGCAATCTGGCTTGTGCCACAACTGGTCGTCAGAGATGTGCTCAGGGTGGTTAATGTGTAATCCGCAGTCAGGGTCGGCGTGATGAGCACGGTGCCTCCTGGAGCAGCGCTGCCATTCCAACTATAGGTCGATGCACCAGCTGCTGAGAGTGTAAAACTTTGTCCTGCACACACCGTCGCTGCAGAAGTAGCCGTTACAGTTGGTGAAAACACCAGAATGGCAATGGTTTTCGTCGCTGTGCACGTATTGCTTGCAGCGCTTGCAGTTACGGAATAGATGTCCCCAGGTGCAGGTGGTGTAACAGTGGCGCTGGCTCCGGCAGGACCATTGTTCCAGGTGTAGGTCCCTGCGCCGCTGGCGGTGAGCGTGACTGATTGTCCCGCACAAACTAATGTTTTGCTCGCTGCAATGGTAAGTGGGGGTTGAGCGGTGACAACCATGACAATTTGTGCGTTGCCTGTACAACCCAAGGAGTTGGTGCTCAAGACAGAATAGGCGGCCGTGCTCTGGGGACTGAGCGTGCCAGTGCTGTTGTTGCCCCCAGATGGTAGCCAGGTAAAGCTTGAATTTGCGGCGCTGCTGCTGGCTTGCACGGTATACGTTTGGCCCTGACAAATAAGGGCAGAGGCAGAAGGGAGTGTAACCGTCGGGCTGATAATCGTATTTATTTGCACGGTAGTAGTGCCCCTGCAAGTACCGTCGCTGGCCGTCACCGTGTAATTGGTGTTGACTAGGGGAGAGGCCAGAATCACGGAGTTGCTCAGTGCTCCTGGCATCCAAGTATAAGCGTTCGCAGCGGCACTCGCTGTTAATGTGGCACTTGTCCCCTGACAAAGGCTGTTACTGCTGGCTAAAACACTCACTGGAAGAGGATTGACTGTCAACGTGCGGACCGCAGAGACAGTTCCGCAACCGTTTACTGCGGTAACACTATACGTTCCACTGAGGCTTGGCGTAAAGGCTTGCCCATTGCTCACACCACCCGTCCAGGAATAAGTTAGCGCACCACTAGCCGTCAGGATGGCCGGGGCTCCCAGACATTGCGGATTAGGCGAGGTCGTGATTGTTAAAGTCGGCAGTCCGTTACTCACGCTAACGGCGAGCGTTGAGAAGGCGACACAGTTTTGATTATTAGTGACGGAAAGTGAATAGATGGTGCTGGTGCTGGGACTCACCGCAATGGTTTGTGAGCTCGTATTGCCCGTGCTCCATGTAAAGGAATTACTGGTGTTGACACTCAGCGTCACCGGTGTACCAGCGCAGATGAGTGTACCAGGACTCGCAGAGATTAGCGGAGCATTCTGACGAACCCTGCCCGGAACCCAGTTAGAACTTGTTCCTGATAAAGTGAAGGTGCTGAGCGTGCCATTATTGCCGTTTCCGGAGTAGTCTACAGCGTTTGTTGATCCGGTATTGATGGCATTGGGAACGCCTTCGTTAAGTTTGTAGTAGGCCACTAGTCCAGGTATAGGCGCACAGTATTCGACGGTATCTGCAGCAATTTGCGCTGCTGTTCGGGCGTAATTATAAATTTTTACTTCGTCGATGGCACCGCTGAAAAGGCTGATGCCATCGACCCTTGCACCGATGCGAAAGCCCGTCGTATTGGTCGTGGTAAGCACAGGGTAGCCCGTAAATGTACCTGCTGCATCTAACACACCGTTAATGTACAAAAAGACATTGTTGCTGGTCGTGATAGAGGATTCATAAACTGCGGTCACATGTAGCCATTGTCCGGTGTTGACAAGTGAATTCCCGGTGATACCGACGCCGCCGACTTCAATGCGCAGCCGGTTGGTTGTCACGTTTAATGTAAAGCGACTGCCCAGTGGCGAAAAGGCGCCCCAGTCGCAGATCACGATTTGTGTCGTTGGCGTATAGGTAGTATTGATCCAGGCATCGACGGTGCGGGATTGGTTATTTAAAACCGGAGAACCGTTGGTCTGCACGGTATTATTCACTCCATTGAAATGAAGAGCCACTTGGGCCATGGCGGATGGCTGACAAAAAAAGGTCACAAGCGCAGTGATGACAAGTAGTTGTTTGAGCATGCTTTTTTTGAGAAATAAAATTTGCGTTTAAGGGTGCAGCTAAAGATAATAAATTTAAAAAAAACAACGAGGTCTTCTTCCGCTTGTCCTGAAATCGCTGCCAATTAATAAGAACGATGTCCCGTGTTTTTAATAATTACGCTTAGCAGAAACGCAAAGGAGGCCCCATGTTTTTGTGGCGGAAGGTCGATTGAGAAACATTTTTTTGAAGCTGGGAAGAGGACCTATTAGCGCTTTGTATCCGAATTTCAGTTCCTCGCTGCTTGCTTCACAATCGGAATTAGTTAAACTAAAACAAAAAAGGGTTTCGTTAAAAACGAAACCCTTTTTTTTCTGTGGGAGTTGAGGGGTTCGAACCCCCGACCCTCTGCTTGTAAGGCAGATGCTCTGAACCAGCTGAGCTAAACTCCCGATTTTTTCGGTGTGCAAATTTACATGATTAATTCAATTTACACAAGAAAAAAGTATTATTTTTTGATGTCTTCAAGTCCGGCATCCGGAATCAACATGCCATCTACCAAAACACGTCCACAGTGTTCGCAAACAATAATTTTTTTGTTCAAACGGATATCTAATTGACGTTGTGGTGGAATTTTATTGTAACAGCCACCGCAAGCATCCCGCTCAACTGCCACAACCGCCAAACCGTTGCGTGTGTTTGAACGAATTCGTTTATAAGCATTCAATAAACGATCTTCGATTCCTGCAGCTGCTACTTCGCTTTCCTTTACTAATTCTTTCTCATCCTTCTCTGTTTCAGCAATGATCTCTTCTAACTCACTTTTCTTCGCCTTCAAATCTTTGCTGCGCTCTTCGAATTCAACACGGCTCTTCTCAAGTAATTCCGCTTTAAGAACGACCGCAATCTTCGCTTCCTTCATGCGCTTCTCCGCTAACTGAATCTCCAAATTCTGAAATTCAATCTCTTTGGTAATGGCATCGTATTCACGATTATTACGAACTTTACTTTGCTGCGCTTCGTATTTTTTGATATTGGCCTGAAAATCTTTCACTGCCTGTTTCTTCTCGTTCATCTGGTTCTCCAACTCTGCAACTTCTTCTGTTACATTTGTTAGACGGGTTTCCAGACCAGCTACGGTATCTTCCAAATCACTTACTTCAAGTGGCAATTCACCACGGACAGTGCGGAGACGGTCAATCTTGCTGTCAATCAATTGCAACGAATAAAGACTTTTCAGTTTTCCTTCAATCGATGCGTCTATTTTTTCTTTGATTTTTGCGCTCATAGCTTAAAAATAATTTACCGGGTTGGTATTAATCTCCGACAAATGGATTGCAAATGTACTAAATTTTTTCCTAATTACGTCATAAAAAATTTCGGAAGTATACTGCTCCGATTCATAGTGGCCAATGTCCGCCAGCACCAGCTGATCCTGGGCATCAAAGTACTCGTGGTACTTAAAATCCGCCGTCAAATAAGCGTCTGCCCCCGCAGATATGGCTTTTTTTAATAAAAATCGGCCACTACCGCCACAGACCGCCACTTTTTTAATGGGTTTGCCGGTTCCCTGCGTGTATTTAATCACCGACACTTTAAAAACTTCCTTTACTTTGCTCAAAAAATCGCTCAACTCCAGGGCCTCTGGTAAGAGACCAATGCGACCGCTGCCGAGCTGGGACCATTGATTTTCAAGGCGGTACACATCCAATGCCACCTCCTCGTATGGGTGCGCTGAGCGCAAGGCCTCCAAAACCCCCCGCTCGAGGTGTGAGGGGAATACGGTCTCTAGACGGATTTCTGCTTCCAGACTTCGTTTTCCAGGTTCTCCCAGAAATGGTTGGGTGTCCGCTGCCCCTTTAAAAGAGCCTTCGCCCGGGGCTCCGAAGCTGCAGTCCGAATACTTGCCAATATGTCCAGCTCCTGCAGCAAAAAGCGCTTCACGGACCGCCGACAGGTGCGTGGTTGGCACAAACGTGACGAGTTTTCGCAAATCACCGCTCCGCGGCGCCAATACTTGGGTTTCGACAAGACCCAGTTTTTCAGTAATCTTCGCATTAACGCCGGCAGCAACATTGTCTATATTGGTATGACAGGCGTAGATAGCGATATCCTGCTTAATAGCTTTGATCAGCGCGCGTTCAACGTAACTGCCACCACTTAATTTTTTTAATCCTCCGAAGATGAGGGGATGGTGAGCGACAATGAGATTACAACCTTTTTGAATCGCCTCATCGACGACAGCTTCTGTGCAATCCAGGCTAAACAGAGCGCCTGTTGCAATCCAGTTCGCGTCTCCGCAGAGCAAGCCGCTATTGTCATACGCTTCCTGATAGGGAATGGGTGCAAAGTCTTCCAGCGCACGGGTTATATCTGATATTCTAAACATAGGATAAAAAAAATCCCCCCGTTTTTGGCGGGGGGATTCAGCTGTTTTTCTTAATCCAGTCTTCCCTTGAAGAACTCGATGTTTGCTTTTTCTTTTAGGACATTAAAAACCTCATAATCGGAGCGGCTAGCCATTTGCTTGGAGATTTCCTGAATCTGTGCGCTGAAGTCCTGCGCCCCTATTTCTTTTCTTTCTCCATTTTTCACCAGCATATACACGCCTGCTTCTCCAACAAATGGTTTCACAAGCTTACCCTGTGTTGCACCAAATGCGGTGCCTACCATGATGTTATCATGACCAAACAGATCAACCATGCCTGGACCAAAGTCCATATTTTCTTGTGTAACCACCTCTTTGCCCAGTGCTTTCGCAGCGGCAGCAAGGGAGGTAGCAGTCCCCGCTTTTTCATTGAATTCTTTCAGAATCAGTTCGCCTTTCTTCTGCAGTCTAACGCGGAGGGCTACTTCATCTTTCACTTCTTCGAGAGGTAAAGTTCCTTT
Source organism: Sphingobacterium thalpophilum (assembly GCA_943325195.2). GTDB lineage: Bacteria > Bacteroidota > Bacteroidia > B-17B0 > Aurantibacillaceae > Aurantibacillus. Next base: position 6,289 of record CALPON020000046.1, read on the forward strand.
GTTCTTAATGCCACTAAGCTTCGCAACAATGAACTTATCGCTGAAATTAAAAAGACTTACCTCTCCTTTATTTGCTGTGAAGGCCCATTTCACGAGTTCTTTCGGGCTTTCGATTCCTGGCACTTGATATTCACCATCTTTGAGGTTATCCGCGAGACGCTTCGTTAACTTCTCTTTTTCTACACCTTTATCAAATAATTCGCCTGTGTTATTTTCTCCCGCAAATTGATTAGCCTTCGCAAAAATAGACTGTGTGGTCTCTTCACTTGGCGCAATCAGCTTCATCACCTGCGCTATCTTGTAGGAGTTATGGCGCGCTTTACTCACATCGAGTACTTCAATAATGTGGTAACCGAATTGTGTTTCAACCACCGAAATATTGCCTTTCGTCCCCATTAAGCCTGCGTCTTTGAAAGCCTGCACAAAACCTTTATTTTCATCAAACCAGCCGTAGTCGCCGCCATTGGTTTTGCTGCCCAAGTCATCACTATAACGAACGACCAGGGAGTCAAAATTGACTGCTTTTTTCTTCAGAAGGGCCAGCACACTGTCCGCCTCAATTTTCGCACGCGGCATACTGCGTTTCGGCTGATTGGTTTGTGGATCGCTAATACCTACGAGGATATGACGTACCCGTGCGCTATCCGCCACACTGTTAATTGCCGTTAATTTATAAACTTTAAAATAAGCGCCTTCGTTGTATGGGCCGTAGACAGTACCAGCAGAACCCTTATAAACGCTAGAGTCGCGGACCGGCATGTTCTTCCGGGTAAAATCCGAAATAATCACCTGAGCGTTTTCATTTTCCTGCATCATGATTGAACTGTCTTCTGCTGTCGTTTTGCCTTTCATTTCAGCTGCAACACGCAATGCTTCCTTCTCCACCTGCGCCACATCTGCTTCTGTCGGCAATACATTATACGTCACATACTCCACACGACGGCTGGTCTCCTGGTTGTAATAGAAATAAGTATGCTCATTGAAATACTTTTCGATTTCCGCATCCGTCGGGCTAACTAGAGAGTCTTTGATCTCGTCAAAAGATCTCCCTACGTATGAAACATTCAGGTGTACCTGTTCTAATTCGCCTTTGTGTTTTGCTTCCGCCTTCGTGACATATAGACTTTTTGAAACAAGGTTGCGGAATTTTTCAAAGTAACGGGTGCTTTTCACCTGCTCTTCCATGCTGCGGACAGCCATTTCGTTTTCCCCTGTTACGCTTAGAACCGCCTGTTTCCATTTGTTTGGATCTAGGGAACCATCCGGACGGCTGAACTGTTCGTTTACACGATTTGTATTAGGATCAGTCAGATTTTGAACAATAACCTGAGCAGGGTTAACTACGACGTATTCATACAATTCGTTTTCTCCCACTGCAAGTCCTATCTTCTCAAATTCAGGTTTCATGACCTGGTCGATAATGTACTGTTGCCAAACTGTTTCAACTGCCTGTGAACGAGCAGCGTCGTCGATCTCACGACCCTGATTACGCTGACGGTAATTGTTCAGCTGGTTCTCAAGTCGCATGATAAACTCATTTCGGTCTACTTTCTTGCCATTAATGTAGCCGGCAGCGGACATTTCGTCGTTGCCAAAAATAGAGGCACCGGAACCAAGAAGGCTCTCAAGAATAAAAATTACGAGGGCCAAACCCACAATACCAACCAGTAATCCGGTTCTTCTTCTGATTTTCTCCAGTACGCTTACACTTTCTTTCTTGCTCGGCGCAGGCTGGGTGTTCATTTCGTTGCTCATTACGGTTTAAAAATTTTAAGACTTGCAAAGATAGTATTTAGAATTAAGCGGCAAAACCTCGTCTGTAAATGTATTTGATTGAAAAAGAATTATTTAGCTTAACGGGTTTGAACTCAGGCGTTTTTAGGATACAATCTTCCTCCTCTACTAACAAACTATTAACACTCCACGTTTCTACCAGAGAGGTTGCTTAATTTTAAACTCAGAATTCACATACATTAAACAGATGATCTTGTCGCCAAGCCTTATCTTCAGGCTGACGCTCACGGGATCTTCTCGTAAAACAGATAGGCCATGTTCTTAATATTTGATACCGAAACAACGGGACTTCCCCGCAATTACAATGCACCGCTCACTGATTTCGATAACTGGCCGCGCATGGTCCAGCTTGCTTGGCAATTGCATGATGAGAAAGGAAATATCCTTCAGCACCAGTCCATCATCATCCGCCCTGAAGGTTTTACCATTCCTTTTGCCACAATTCAAATTCATGGAATCACCAATGAGCGGGCCCTGGAGGAAGGGGCTGATTTGCGCGAAAGTCTCAACAGCTTCCGTTCCGCCGTTTCTGCCGCTACTTATTTGTGCGGCCATAATATTGAATTTGATATTAATATTATTGGCGCTGAATTTTTACGCTCTGGTCTGGACAATCCACTCGAGGAAAAACCGTTTATTGATACCAAAAACGATCAGACTACTGAATTCTGCGCTATTCCCGGCGGGCGTGGGGGTAAATTCAAATGGCCGACGCTCACCGAACTTTATTCCCGTCTATTTAATAGCACCTTTGAAGAAGCGCACAATGCTGCCTTTGACGTGGAGGCCACTGCCAAGGTTTTTTTCGAGGTCCTTAAAAGAGGCATCACCAAAGTGGCGGAATTGGCTTCCGATCAACTCGTCTTTATCCAGTACATCGCCCCTGATTTCACCGAACTAAAAAAACACGAACTTTATTGGAAAGAGCGTAAACAGCGGGAAGAGAAGGAGCGCGAAGTTATCCGTCAGAAAGAGGAAGCGGCTAAAAACGCCCTGATTTCTGAGGCAGCACGCTCCTCTTCTTCTATTCGGTATAGTCATCTGCACAATCATACGCAGTTCTCTGTGCTGCAGTCAACAAGCGACGTCTCAACCATTGTTGCTAAAGCCATTGAGTTTGGCAGTCCGGGACTCGCCATCACCGATCACGGTAACATGTATGGTGCTTTTTTATTCTGGAAAGAAATTGATGAACAGAATAAAAAAATTAAAGAACACAATGCGGCTGTCGAAAAAGGAGAACTCCAGGCGGAGAAAAAAAATGAACTGAAGTGTATTCTTGGCTGTGAGGTCAATATCTGCGCTGATCATAAAGATAAGACAAAGAAGGATAACGGGTATACACAGGTGCTCATCGCCAAAAACAGGAAAGGCTACGAAAACCTTTGCCGCATTAGTTCTATCGGCTTAATTGATGGGGCCTATTACGTGCCGCGAATCGACAAGAATATCCTGATGAAATACAAAGAAGGTCTTCTTGCGACCAGCGGCTCTCTGAATTCTGAGGTGCCTTACAGTCTCATCAACCTCGGCGAACAGCAGGGTGAGGCTGCTTTCTTATGGTATAAGGAACAGTTTGGGGAAGATTTTTATGTTGAGCTCAGTCGTCAATATCAGAATCGGGACGAAGAGTATGCGAATGAAAAACTACTGGAGCTCGCTACCAAACATCAGGTAAAGTATTTCGCAGCCAACAGTAATTATTACATCGACCAAAAAGGCGCCTTTTCTCGGGATATCCTCATTGGTGTGAAAGAGGGACTTAATTTTGAAGACGAGCAGGCATTGCGGTCGCTCAAGAACAATCCCAAAATTGGACACTTGTTTTTTCCGACGGATGAATTTTATTTCAAGTCCCCTGCTGAAATGTCAGCTTTATTCAGGGATTTGCCGGAAGCGATTGAGAACACAAATCTGATTGTCGATAAAATTGAACAGTATAAACTTGGTCGTGAAGTGCTTCTTCCCAAGTTTGAAATTGCGCAAAGTTTTATCGCTGAAAAAACCACAGAGATAGAAGCATCTCATCAGCGCATCGTTTCTTATAAAGAGCCGGACTGGCGGTCGAAAAATTTCAGTGAAGCGGTCATTGCTGATTTGCGTTTTGAACTGCGGGTCATTGCTGAACAGTTTGTCTACATGGCGGAATTGACGTATCAGGGCGCGAAAAAACGTTATCCCGAAATGACGCCCGTGATTCAGGAGCGGATTGATTTTGAGCTGGCCACCATTGAACGCATGGGCTATCCCGGTTATTTTTTAATTGTAGCAGATTTTATTACCGAAGCGCGGCGACTTGGTGTATCCGTTGGTCCTGGACGTGGCTCTGCTGCTGGTTCGGCCATTGCGTATTGTCTTGGCATTACCAATGTGGATCCTATCAAATTTGACCTCCTCTTCGAACGGTTCCTAAATCCCGATCGTGTTTCCATGCCCGATATTGATATTGATTTTGATGATGAAGGACGCGGGAAGGTGATTGAATATGTGATCAATAAATATGGTTCGGATCAGGTGGCACAGATTATCACTTACGGAACAATGGGTGGTAAATCGGCCATCAAGGATACCGCTAGGGTCCTCAACCTGCCACTGGATGACGCGAATAGTCTCACAAAAATGTTTCCCGATAGTCTGGACGCGAAACTTCGCGCTTTGTTGAAGCCCGGTGGCATGGATACAAAATATTTGGGGAAGATTGAAGGAAAGCGAGAGGTGATTGAGCAATCACATACCTTCCGAAAACTGGCGGATGAACCAGGCGATAAGGCAAAGGTATTGAAGCAGGCTTATGAACTGGAAGGCTGTCTGCGCAACACGGGTATACATGCCTGCGGTGTCATTATCACCCCCGGTGAAATGGTACGGTATGTGCCGGTGACAAAAGCTAAGGACAGTGAAATGCTGGTAACGCAATTTGATAACTCTGTTGCAGAAAGTGCCGGCTTGCTGAAGATGGACTTTCTCGGCCTGCGCACGCTCACGATCATCAAGGATGCGATTTCTTTCATTAAGCAGACCAGGGATATTGACATTGATATTGATGCCATTTCACTCGAAGATCCGAAGACCTACGAACTGTTTCAGCGTGGCGAAACCAATGGTATTTTCCAGTATGAAAGTGCTGGTATGCAGAAGTCCCTCAAAGAACTGAAGCCCGATGCCTTCACGGATCTCATCGCGATGAATGCCCTTTACCGTCCCGGACCGCTGGCTTATATTCCCAATTATATTAACCGTAAACACGGCCGGGAAGCGGTTACCTATGACCTTGCCGGTATGGATGAATTTCTTCAGGAGACTTATGGTATTACCGTTTATCAGGAACAGGTGATGCGACTGAGTCAGAAACTCGCCGGCTTTACCAAAGGTGACGCGGATGTGCTGCGGAAGGCCATGGGGAAAAAAGATAAAAAGACCCTGGATAAACTGAAACCTTTATTCATTGAGAACGCCACCAAGCAAGGACACGATCCCGTGGTGCTTGAAAAAGTATGGAAGGATTGGGAAGCCTTTGCCTCCTATGCGTTTAATAAATCGCATTCTACCTGTTATGCTTATGTCGCCTTTCAGACGGCGTATCTGAAAGCGCATTATCCCGCTGAATACATGGCTTCCACCTTAAACCATTCGGGAAGTATTGAAGCCATTGCATTTTTTATGGAAGAATGTAAGCGCATGGGCATTCGGGTATTGGGACCAGACATTAACGAAGGTTTTTCGAAATTTATGGTGACACCCAATGGTGATATCCGCTTCGGAATGGCCAGTATTAAAGGGGTAGGGGAGAATACCGTTCGGAACATTATTGATGAACGGAATGCCAATGGAAAATATGTTTCCGTGTTTGATCTCGCCAAAAGACTGGATAGCAAATGCATCAATAAAAAATCACTAGAAGGTCTTGCACTCGCCGGCGGTTTTGACAGTTTTGAGGGCGTTCACCGCGCCATGTTTTTTAATGTGGATGCGGAAGGAAATACGCTCACGGAAAAAATGGTTCGTTATGGCAATCAGAAAAATCTTGGCAATGATACTTCACAGGCTTCTTTATTCGGAGGCGAGGATGAAATCGAAGTGACAGAGCCGGTCCTACCGAAAGTGGAACCCTGGAACGCTCTCGAACAACTGAGTCGCGAAAAAGAAGTGGTTGGCTTTTTTATCAGCGGTCATCCACTCGATCCGTTTAAAATCATTATCGAGCACCGTTGTAATGCCACCTGTGCGCAACTCAAGGCAGGATTAGAGCCGTTTAAGGGACGTGAGATCAACTTCGGCGGAATTATTACTGGGTTTGAAAACCGTACCAGCAAAACAGGGAATGCCTTTGGAAAACTGATTATAGAAGATTACAGCGGCAATGTGGAGATCATGCTGTTTGGAAAAGATTTTGTAGAGTATAATAAATTCATGGTGCAGGGCTTATTTGTTTTTGTAAAGGCCCGTATTCAGGAGCGCTACAATCAACCAGGTAGTCTCGAAATTAAACTCAGTAAAATTGAACTTCTAGATGAGGTAAAGAAAAATGCGTTTAACATGATTCGCCTCCGCGTCAAGCTTGATAAACTGGATGAAGAACTCGTGCTGAAGCTCGATGCGCTGATGAATCGTTTTGAAGGGAAAAGTAATGTTGAGTTTTTTGTAGAAGACACTGAGCAACGTCAGAATATAAAACTTTACAGCAAACGAAACAAGGTCGCCATCGATACAGAGTTTCTGCTCGAGCTCGACAAATTGGCGGAGCTGACTTATGATTTGGGCTAATACGAATGGAGGAAAACGATTTTAACCGCATGCAGAATGATCCCAATAACTGGAAATGGGGTCTTTTGTATTTTAATCCCGACGACCCACGCATCCTTGTCCCCAAGCGAAATCACTACATGGGCTTGACCTTAAATTTTGGCAACCGCCGGACGGGCCTGTACCTGCTGCTGTGCGGGGTAGCTATTAGTCTGGTGTATAAAATTATGGAGCTGATTCAGCGACAGTAAATTTTGCTGATACGGAAAGTGTTAAAAAAGGAAAGCCCGAAAAAATGGAAAATTTAAAAGTCATAACAGATGGGCGTGAAGTCAATAGGCCTCATGTCGCACTAATTCTTGATATCTCAATACTATAGGTTTTGGAAGGACTCGGTTACTATCAGGATGGAATTTCTGCACAGCAGTATGCCTGCAGAGTGCTGCTTCGGGAGGGCAGTTTGCATCTTTACTTTGGTGAAGGAGCTTCTAATGTCTTGAAATGGGACGTTTCTGAGCTAGCGTCTCTGCAACAGAATGGAGCGTCTCTGAATATCCACTATGGCGCAGTTCCGCACCAGACTCTTGTTTGCGAGGGGGCATTGGCCATGGCCATTCAAGAGGTTTGGGCGGAGAGAGGAAAAAGCAGAGTCGCTCGATCTCTTCGCCGCTCGCGTCCTTTTCGTCTGTTTATTCTGCTCATCGTGGGTTTTTTAGGATTGTCTCTCGCGGGCTGGTTTCTTTTCCTGCCCTGGGTTGCAGAGAAGGCGGCGACTTTGATTCCGACGGAGATGGAGATCGAAATTGGAGACCGTCTTGCCGCTGTCTACACGCAGGAAGCAAGTACAGGAAAGGATAGCACCACTTTTTTATTACAGACCTTTGCTGATCGTTTAAAGTTAAGTGCAAAGTATCCGATAAAGACGGAAGTCCTGCCATCAAGAGACCTCAATGCCTTTGCATTGCCCGGCGGCCATATCTTCGTAAATGCCGGCATCATTAAAGGCATGAAGTCCTATGAAGAGCTAGTCGCTTTATTGGGACATGAGGTGACACATGTTGAGCACCGGCATTCTCTGAAAAGTAGTTGCAGGAGCGCTGCGAGTTCTTTGGTCCTTGCTGCTGTCTTTGGCGATTTGACCGGAATCAGTTCCGCAATTGTGTCACAGGCGCAGCAGTTTAAAGAGCTGGATTACAGTAGGGACTTAGAAACTGATGCGGATAATTACGGACTGGAGCTCATGGTCAAAAATCAGGTCAGTGGCCGCGGCATGCTAAATTTATTGGAACTATTGAAGCGAGAAGGACAAGAGATGCCGCAGTTGATGAAGTACCTCAGTACGCATCCCGATACGGAAGCACGAATCATGAACATCGCTTCGCGTGAACAGGTGCTTCGCCGCTATTCTAAAAATAGCGACCTGGATCAGTTATTTAAAAGACTGCAGAAAGCGGTGTCTGGTAGCTGAATCGTCTATATTGCCCGAAAATAGCTTATCTTTGTTACCTTAATTTTTTACAATGATCTCAGTTAATGCCGTAACGGTCAGCTTCGGCGGCTATAATTTGTTCGATAACATTTCTTTTCTGGTCAATCCCAAAGACCGGATTGGTCTTGCCGGGAAAAACGGAGCGGGAAAAAGTACCTTGTTGAAAGTGCTCTCCGGACATCAGACGGCGACAAAGGGAGAAATCTCTATGCCGAAACATTGTAAGATTGGTTACCTGCCGCAGGACATGATTCACCAGCACGGCCGGAGTGTTTTTGAGGAAACAGAATCAGCCTTTGAAGAGATTCAGAGTCTTGAAACCCGCATCGAAGAAATTAATCATCAACTTGAAACCCGCACGGATTATGAGAGTACTGCGTATTCTCAATTACTGGAGGAACAGATGGAAGTATACCACCGTCTGGACATGTTAGGTGCGGGCAACCGGAGAGAAGAAATTGAAAAAATATTAAAAGGACTGGGCTTTGAGCGGAAAGATTTTGACCGGCAGACAGCGGAATTCAGCGGAGGCTGGCGGATGCGGATTGAGCTCGCAAAATTATTACTTCAGAAACCCGATGTCTTGTTGCTCGATGAGCCAACGAATCACCTCGATATTGAAGCGATTATCTGGCTGGAAGAATTTATGGACACCTATAGCGGTTCCGTGATTCTGATCAGTCACGATAAAACGTTTTTGGACAATGTGACAACGCGCACGATTGAGATTTCAAATCAGAAGATTTACGATTATAAAACAAATTACAGCCGTTATCTTGTGTTGCGCGCTGAACGTCGCGAGCAACAGGAGAATGCTGCGAAGAATCAGCAAAAGATGATTGATCAGACTGAAGTGCTGATCGATAAATACAGGGCGAAAGCCAGCAAAGCAGCCTTTGCGCAATCCTTGATCAAGAAGCTAGACCGCATGGAGCGTGTGGAAATAGACGATGCGGACAATCAGGCAATGTTTTTTCGTTTTCCACAACCGGCACACAGTGGTAAATTGGTGATCACGGTGGAGAATGGGGGTAAAGCCTATGGCGATAAACGTATTTTTGAAGGCGCTGATTTTATCATCACCAAAGGCGAGAAAATCGGACTGGTAGGGCGAAACGGAGAAGGAAAAAGTACGATGATGAAGATGATTGCCAAGCGGGTGGAGCATGATGGCAAAATCACAATCGGACACAGTGTTTTGATGGGTTATTTCGAGCAGGATCAGGAAGAAAAACTCGATCCGAAGAAAACCGTTTTTGAAACCATTGATGAATTAGCAGTGGGAGATGTCCGCAAACAAGTGCGGGGCTTACTGGGTTCCTTTTTGTTTCGCGGGGAAGATATTGATAAAAAAGTACAGGTCCTCAGCGGGGGTGAGCGCGGCCGTCTCGCGCTTTGCAAGTTATTGCTGGAGCCCTACAATTTATTATTGATGGATGAGCCAACCAATCACTTGGATATTCGTTCCAAAGATATTTTAAAAAGGGCCCTGATTGATTATGAAGGAACCGTTGTGATGGTGAGTCACGATCGTGATTTTATGAAAGGAATCTGTGATCGCCTGTTTGAATTCCGCGATGGACAGGTTAAAGAACACCTGTGCGATATTGAGGAATTTATGCAGTTGCGTAAAGTGGAGCGCTTGAATGAATTGGATTTGGATAAGACAGGCAGTAAAGCGCCTGTGGAAGCGAAAGAGCCAGTGAAGCCGGTCAAAGTACTGGTAAATGATACCGAACAAAAACAGATTCGCAGCCAGATTAAAAAAGCAGAGGAAGCCATTGAAAAGTTGGAGCAAGAAATTGCGGGTTATGACCAGCAGTTGTCGGACCCTGCCCGCTACGAGACCCTGATGAACGACAAGAAATTTTTCGACACCTACACCAAGCAAAAACAGCACTTGGAGAAAGAGATGGCGCGCTGGGAGGAATTGAGCGGAAAGTTAGTCTGATTTGGCACTGAAAAAATAAAAGCCGTATACTTGTCCACGTGAATTTTATCCGAAAAAATCTGCCAAATGCGATGACGCTTGGCAATCTGTTTTGTGGTTGTATGGCCTCGCTGCATGCACTCCAAGGTGAGTTGGCGATCGCTTCTGTTTATGTGTTGGTAGCTTTGATACTCGACTTTTTTGATGGCTTTACGGCAAGGCTTTTAAAAGTTTCTTCGCCTATCGGAAAAGATCTTGATAGCTTGGCCGATATGGTAACCTTTGGCGTCTTACCAGGCTTCTTTATGTATTATTTAATACAGCAAAGCCTGGTCGCCTGCCCATCCTGCCCTGCAAATCTTGCTTTAGTGGCATTTTCCATCACCCTGTCTAGTTGTATACGTCTGGCACGGTTTAATAACGATGCCCGTCAGAGTGACCAGTTTATCGGCGTTCCCACACCTGCCAACACCATGTTGATTTGTTCGCTCGGTTATTTGTATGAGACAAATGCCAATGGTGTTGCCTTTCTTATGCAGCCTTGGGTGCTGCTCGTGATCACGGTTCTTGCCTCCGGTTTGCTAATTGCGGAACTACCACTGATTGCTTTAAAATTTAAGCGTTTCGGGTGGAAGGGTAATGAATATCGCTACGCTTTACTGGGGATTTCCTTGATTTTATTGGTGGTCTGGCAGGTGAGTGCCCTTCCTATGGTCATTGTCGTGTATATTCTGCTCAGTATTGTGAATAATATATTTTCAAAGAAGGCCGTTTAATTTTAATTTTGTGGCTCTAAAATCAAAGACATGCCAAAATTTATAGCAGATATTGATGTAATGCCGATGAAGGCCCTGCTCGATCCACAAGGTAAAGCGGTGACGGGTTCAATGAAGAATCTTCATCTTTCTGAGATAGCCAATGTGCGCATTGGTAAGCACATTACGCTGGAGATTACTGCCGACAGCGAGGCGACTGCCAGTAGCAAGGTAGACGAGGCCTGCAAGAAATTACTTTGCAATCAGATCATGGAATTCTATGAGTTTAAACTGAGCGAAGTCAAGTAAAATTAAATTACTAAATACACTTAAATAAAACACTATGGGATATTTATTTACATCAGAGTCTGTTTCAGAAGGACATCCTGACAAAGTAGCGGATCAGATCTCGGACGCGCTGATCGATAATTTTCTGGCCTTTGATCCACAAAGCAAAGTTGCTTGTGAGACCTTGGTAACGACCGGGCAAGTTATCCTGGCCGGTGAGGTAAAGTCAAAAACCTACCTCGACGTGCAGGAAATTGCGCGGGGTGTGATTCGAAAGATTGGTTATACCAAGGCAGAATACATGTTCGAAGCCAACAGTTGCGGCGTGCTTTCTGCAATTCATGAGCAGTCCCAGGACATCAATCAGGGTGTAGAACGCAAAAAGAAAGAAGATCAGGGTGCTGGTGACCAGGGGATGATGTTTGGTTATGCTACGAACGAAACAGATAATTACATGCCGCTCGCTCTGGATTTGGCGCATGCCATTCTCATTGAATTAGCGGCCCTCCGTCGTGAGAACAAACAAATTAAATATTTACGTCCTGACGCTAAGTCCCAAGTGACTTTAGAGTACAATGATAACAATGAACCGGTTCGTATTGACGCCATTGTTGTTTCAACGCAGCATGACGATTTTGATTCAGAGCCCAAAATGCTGGCGAAGATTAAAAAAGACATCATTGAGATCTTAATACCACGTGTAAAGAAGAATTATCCGAAGTACGCGAAACTGTTCAATAATAAAATTAGCTATCACATCAATCCCACCGGCAAATTTGTCATTGGGGGTCCACACGGTGATACCGGTCTGACTGGTCGTAAAATTATTGTCGATACCTATGGTGGAAAAGGCGCACACGGTGGCGGCGCATTCTCGGGTAAAGATCCTAGTAAAGTAGACCGTTCTGCGGCTTACGCAACGCGTCACATTGCCAAGAATTTGGTGGCTGCAGGTATTTGCAGCGAAGTATTGGTGCAGGTTTCCTATGCTATTGGCGTGGCTCAACCAATGGGTATCTATATTAATACTTATGGCACCGCCACAGTAAAGATGACGGACGGAGAGATTTCAAAAATTGTTGAGAAAGTATTCGACATGCGTCCTTACTTTATTGAGCAACGTCTAAAATTACGGACGCCGATGTACAGTGAGACCGCGGCTTACGGACACATGGGCAGAAAGAATGAAACCGTTACTAAAGTATTCAGAACGCCTGATGGAAAAACAAAAACAATGAAAGTGGAGTTGTTTACTTGGGAAAA
>CALPON020000047.1 GCA_943325195.2 Sphingobacterium thalpophilum
ACCAACTCCTGCGCCTCATTGACAGAAGGCGCCGTCGTGGCCAGCAAGGGTATCCTCTTTTCTTTTCTGCATCCGCAAAGCAGACCAGATAGAACACCGAAAATAAAAATTGGAAATAAAAAACGCGTGACCACCATCTTTTTCAAAAATACTAAAAAAAGTCTTCGTCCTTATCCAGCTCCGCTCCTTTGCGGATTCTTTTTAATACATTTGAAGGCCAAAAAAAGACAAACAACTACTTTGAAAAGCTTCATCCACATCTCGGCCGCCCTCCTCTGCCTTTGTTCGCTTTTGCAGGCACAGGTCCCCGGTTTCATGGGCAAGCGCTGGCACCTGAGCTACGGATTGAATGCTAGTCCCTCTTTCGCTAATGCCAATCTGCAGAATCGTTTTTTAAACACCATACAGGAAGTGCAGTTGGGATATGTTACCCATGAGAAGTGGGAAATAGATGCCGTAGGGCGATTTTATCAAACTATCTACAATAATGAGCAGGCTTTGACGAATGGGAAGACCGTGGCAAATTATTACCGTCTCAGCAATACTAGTATGGGTTTAGTATTCAAACACTTTAAGAGAAATTACGTAGCCCCCTGGGGCGCTTACTTTATGTTTGGACCTGTGCTCAATTTGGTGACCACCAATTACGATGCGTACATGTTTGTAGCGTCGCGCGTCAATAATCATGACACACTCATAAGTAATTTTGGTCCCGAAACACAACGTTTTTATAAGGGAGATCTACTTTTTGGCTGGGGTCAACACCGAATTCTGGCCGGAAACATTTTAGTCGATTACGGATTTAACTGTCAGTTATTAGCGCTGCTAGATGATTTTAAATTTTTGGATTTTACACAAAGCACAGTCTACAACCAAAGTAATTACATTGAAGAAACCAGCGCCAAACGCGCGCGCGGCATGAATCGCTTTAATCTTTTTCTGAAAGTCGGTTTTTTGTTTTAGGTAGCTCTTATTTTATCATCTGTCCGGACCTTAATACCCCAATATCTCTTGCAGTAGCCCTTCTCGGCAGCCACTCAAGACCAATTCTCATTTCTAAGCAGTAAGCCCTTTACTGAAAATAAAAAACCACAGATTGCTCCGTGGTTTCTGTATAGCAAGCTCTTAATCTCTTGACAGATTTTACGCCGTTTTCATATCGCTCAGCACTTGATTCATGCTGCGGACCGCATCAGCACTTTTTGCGAACGCAGCTTTTTCTTCATCATTTAGTTTGTAATCAACAATGGATTCCCATCCGTTTTTACCAATTATAACAGGCACTCCAAGACAGATGTCTTTTTGTCCATATTCACCATCCAGATAAACGCAGCAAGGGAATAATTTTTTCTGATCATTGAGGATGCTGTTCACCAGTTGAGCCACAGCAGCTCCAGGTGCATACCAGGCTGAGGTACCAAGCATTCCGGTTAAAGTAGCGCCACCAACCATGGTATCAGCTGCCACTTTTTTCAGTGCTTCTGCATCTAGGAATTGTGAAACAGGAACACCTGTATAAGAAGCCAGACGAGTTAAAGGAATCATGGTTGTATCACCGTGTCCGCCGATTACTACGCCGCTGATGTCACTTGCAGGAGCGTTGAGCGCCATGCTCAGGTAACATTTAAAACGGGCGCTGTCCAGAATACCACCCATACCGATAATGCGGTTTTTAGGAAGTTTACTTTCTTTCAAAGCCAGATAGGTCATTGTGTCCATTGGATTACTCACCACAATGATGATGGCTTCCGGTGAATGTTTTAAAACGTTTTCAGTAACCGTTTTTACAATGCCAGCATTGATGCCAATGAGTTCTTCACGGGTCATGCCTGGTTTGCGCGGAATGCCGCTGGTAATCACCACCACTTTGCTTCCTGCCGTCTTTGCATAATCATTCGTGCTGCCGCTGATGCGCGTATTAAATCCGTTCAGGGTGGCGGTCTGCATGAGATCCAAGGCCTTTCCTTCTGCAAAATTTTCTTTGATGTCGAGAATCACCACTTCGCTGGCGATGCTGTTGAGGGCAATATACTCAGCGCAGGTTGCTCCCACGTTGCCGGCTCCGATTACTGATACTTTCATTATTGACTGATTTAGGATTGTAAAATTAAGGATTTAAAATATGCGGATGTCTTACTGGTACGATAATTTTTGTTCAATCTGATGGGCGGCCTGTAAGAGTTTTTCTTCTTCAAAAAAGTCACTCATCAGCTGCAGTCCCACGGGGAGGCCATTACTATGAAGTCCGCAGGGAATACTAATCGCCGGCACACCGGCAATATTGGCCTGCACCGTAAAAATATCCTCTAAGTACATCTTGATTGGATCCGCCGCGTTTTTCCCAAAAGCAAAGGCAGTACCGGGTGTGGAGGGTGTCACAATAAAATCATAATTTTTTAAGATGGCTCTGGTTTTATCTTGAATGATTCTTCTCACCTTTTGTCCTTTGCTATAATAGGCATCATAATACCCAGCGCTCAGTACAAAAGTCCCTAACATGATGCGGCGCTTGACTTCTGGACCAAACCCTTCACTTCGTGTTTTTTTATAGGTGCTTTCTAGGTCCCCAGCGTTGGGACTTCTTTGTCCGTAATGCACACCTGCAAAACGCGCCAGATTACTAGATGCTTCGGCAGTGGTGAGGACATAATACGTCGGGACCAGGTAATCGAGGTAAGGGAAACTGATGGCGTCGACCGTATGTCCGTCTGATTTTAGTTGATCTAGTTGAGCGCGGACAAGGCTGCGGACTTCCGGATCAAGCCCTTCTGCATCCACACATTCGCTTAGATAAGCAAAGCGATATTTTTTTTCTATCGACAAATCTTGTGCATAAGTAGGGACCCTTTTTGAAGAGGATGTATTATCGTGTTCATCTTTCCCACTTATAATCTCCAGTACCAGTGCGGCATCCGCTACGGTGTGGGTGATTGGACCAATCTGATCAAAGGAAGACGAATAGGCAATTAACCCGTAACGTGAAACGCGGCCATAGGTTGGTTTTAATCCGACCGTCCCAGTAAAAGAAGCTGGCTGACGTATGGAACCCCCGGTGTCGGAGCCCAGACTGAAGTGACAGATGTCAGCGGCCACCGCTGCAGCTGCGCCTCCTGAAGATCCGCCCGGCACGCAGGCTTCGTTGAGAGGATTTAGGACATTTCCGAAAGCAGAATTTTCGTTACTACTGCCCATGGCGAACTCATCGCAGTTTAGGCGGCCAATGATGATGGCATCTTCCGCCAGCAAGCGCTCCACAACAGTTGCAGAGTAGAGAGATTCAAAACCTTCTAGTATTTTGGAAGAAGCACTCACGTGGTGACCTTTGTAGCAAATATTATCTTTCAAGCCCACGATCACACCAGCTAGTCGTCCAGCAGTCCCTGCGGCTAGCTTCTGATCGACTGTCTGCGCCTGCTCAAGGGCGGTTTGGGTGAAAACTTCGAGATAGGCATTCAGGTGTTTTTTTTCTTCAATGCGCTGCAAAGTCTCTTCAGTAATAGCATGCGCAGAAGTAGCACCCGAGCGAAGGTCCTTCTGTAGTTGTTCAATGCTGAGAAAATGGTAATGGCTCATATTTAAAAAGGAAAAGCGTTATTCGGAGGGAATAACGCTTCAAAGCTACAATTAATAGTTTATTTTTTTTCTGAATCGGTGTTCTTTGGTGCACCACCATTGCTGGCGTCTTTGAATTCCTTCATGCCTTGTCCAAGACCTTTCATTAGCTCAGGAATTTTTTTCCCCCCAAACAATAGGAGGACAACAATCAGAATTACGATTAACTCAGTGGGGCCAAGCATGGCCATTATAAAATTTGCAGTCATTTCTCTATAAGTTAACACAAAGATACGAATTATTAAAGCACGCAAGGCGTTTTCATACGTTAAAAAACACGAGACAATTTGTGGTCTAGATTAGCTATAGGCTTAATTGTCAAATCATTACCGGGATTGCAGCCAAAAAGTTGGCTGAGCCGGGACCGATCGGACCCTTAAAAACCAGCAAAAGAGGCTTTCAGCAATTTTTTGAAAATAGGGGAAACAAGTTCAGAAAGCCCACCGACCCTATCTTTAAAACCCTTGCAGGCTGCAAGATACATCACAAAAAATACCGCTTTTTTAAAGCAGAAAAGTTTGAACATTATTCTAAAATTGCCTAACCTTACACTCTAAAATTTTTATAGATGAATCAAGATTCACCTCTAGACTACCTCCCGATTTTTATCATGTTTACAATTGCCGTGGGCTTTGCAGCAGTCTCCTTGCTGGGTACTCACTTGTTAGGACCCTTGCGTAAGACAAAAGTTAAATTAGAGTCCTTTGAGTGTGGAATTGAAACACAGGGAAATGCGCGTGTGCCCTTTTCCATCAAGTACTTTCTGGTTGCTATTTTGTTTGTTTTATTTGATATTGAAGTGATCTTCATGTATCCTTGGGCTGCTAATTTTAAGGAGCTGGGCATGCTGGGAGTCATCGAGGTCTTTAGTTTTATTGCTCTTTTACTTGTCGGTTTTTATTACATGATTGCCAAGAATGCCTTAAAGTGGGAAGATTAGTCTTTACGAATTGAAACAAAAAAAATGGCTGACGAAATTATAAAAAAAACAAAGTTAGAAGTAGCGAAATCTCCGGAAGGGATGGAAGGTCCCGGTTTTTTTGCCACAAAGCTGGATGGTGTTATTGGGCTTGCGCGTGCGAATTCGCTTTGGCCTTTACCATTTGCAACTTCGTGTTGTGGGATTGAGTTTATGGCGACCATGGGTTCGCATTATGATTTAGCGCGCTTTGGAATGGAGCGCTTAAGTTTTTCTCCGCGTCAGGCTGATTTGCTCATGGTGATGGGCACCATTGCAAAAAAAATGGGTCCGACTCTTCGCCAGGTTTACGAACAAATGGCGGAACCGCGCTGGGTCCTCAGTGTTGGTGCCTGTGCCAGCAGTGGCGGTATTTTTGACACCTATAGTGTTTTGCAGGGCATCGACCGCATTATTCCGGTTGACGTTTATGTGCCAGGCTGTCCCCCTCGTCCCGAACAAATTATAGAAGGAATTATGAAAATTCAGGAGCTGGCTAAAAATGAATCCGGCCGCCGGAGAAATTCCGACGAATACAAACGTTTGCTGAACAGTTACGGCATCGAATAAATAAAATTGATCTTAACCCGCGCCGCGAAAGTTGGTGCAAGACGGATAATAATGAGCAAAGACACGCTGGATTTAGTCAAAGGACGAATAGAAGAAAAGTTTGAAGGTGCTATCGTACAAGCCGAGCTATTGTATGATTTCGCTGTGATTACTCTAGAAGCGGATCGCACGCATGCTGTACTTCAATTTCTGAAGGAAGATGCGGAGCTTAATTTTCATTTTCTGACGGACCTAACCGGGATGCAGACCGCTGACGAAAAGCAGCTCGGTGTGATTTATCACCTCCATAATATGCCCAAGAATATCCGCGTGCGGATCAAAACATTTTTTGACATGAGTAAGCCGGAAATACCGACGGTGACGGATCTCTGGGAAGCCTCCAATTGGATGGAGCGTGAGACGTATGATTTTTACGGTGTTCGTTTTATAGGACATCCAAATTTGAAGCGGATTTTAAATGTCGATGAAATGGATATTTTCCCTTTACGGAAGGAATATCCTTTAGAAGATCAGACCAGAGAAGACAAAGAAGATTGGAATTTTGGCAGATAATCACCAGCGAGAAAAAATTGAAATGAGCAATAAAGAAACCACCGGCGCTGCAGAGACAGAAAAAGAATACAGTACTCTGAATCTTGGGCCCACACATCCCGCCACACATGGTATTTTTCAGAATGTCCTGAAAATGGATGGGGAGATCATTCACGATGCCACTCCGACGATTGGCTACATTCACCGTGCTTTTGAAAAGTTGGCGGAACGCCGACCTTACGCTCAAATTACACCCTTGACGGATCGCATGAATTATTGCTCCTCTCCTATCAATAATATGGGCTGGCACATGACCGTTGAGAAATTGATTAGGGCAGAGATTCCAAAGCGTGTAGATTATCTGCGCGTCATCGTTATGGAATTGAGCCGCATATCGGATCACATTATTTGTAATACAATTATTGGACAGGATACCGGTGCCACTACCGGCTTCTTATATTTATTTCAGTGGCGTGAGCACATTTACGATATTTTTGAAGGTATTTGTGGCGCCCGTTTGACTACTAACATCGGACGGATCGGTGGATTTGATAGAGAATGGAGTCAGCAGGTCTGGGATCGGATTGATGCTTTTTTGACCGGGTTTCCAAAGGCGCTCGATGAATTTAACGGACTGCTAGAGCGGAATCGTATTTTTATGGACCGTACCATTAAGTGCGGCAGTATCTCAGCAGAACGCGCCCTGGCTTATAGTTTCACGGGTCCGAATCTGAGAGCTGCTGGTGTAGATTATGATGTGCGTGTTGCAAGTCCGTATTCTTCTTATCAGGATTTTGATTTTAGCATTCCCATTGGCACCAGTGGCGACACCTATGACCGTTTTACAGTTCGTCAGGAAGAGATGCGTCAGTCGATGAGCATCATTCGTCAGGCGATTAAAAATTTACCAGCGGGACCATGTCACGCTGATATTCCCGATTTTTTCCTGCCACCAAAGCAGGAAGTGTACAATAATATGGAGGCATTGATTTACCATTTCAAAATTGTAATGGGAGAAACGGAAGTGCCTGCTGGGGAAGTTTACCATTGCGTGGAAGGCGGCAACGGTGAATTAGGATTTTATCTGATAAGTGATGGCGGCAGAACTCCTTACCGTCTGCACTTCAGAAGACCATGTTTTATTTATTATCAGGCCTATCCCGAAATGATAAAAGGACAAATGCTGAGCGACGCCATTCTGACGATGAGTTCAATGAATGTTATTGCCGGCGAATTGGATGCGTAAAACCTTAAAACCATATACATCATGAAAAACATCGCGTACGTTACGATTATCCTTGCATTATTTGCAGCATCCTGCAGTAGCCACAAAGGCGGATTGATCACCAAGAGAAAGTATACAAAAGGGTATTATGTCGATTTGGGGGGCAAACACGTTGAAGCAAAAGGGCATGAACAAAAAGTAGCCGAAGTAAAAAACACAAAACCTACAAAAGCCACGAGCCCTGCTCTTGAAGAAGTAAAAAGCCTAACGCCAGCTGTTGAGCAAATGCCAGTAATTACTGCAAACGCCGCTGCAGCTCCGGTACAAATGAATGTAGTAAAAGAATTAAAAACAGAAAAGAAGCGCACGGTTAGTCACGAGAAAAAATCTGTCAAGTCGGCCATTCGTAATTACGTTGCAGCACAACGTGCCATGACGAAGATTGCGCACCAGAAAGGAACAGTAGAAGATTCAAATCTGATTGTCATGGTAATTTTGTCTCTGTTTCCGATCACCGCACTCATAGCAATCTGGCTGCATGATGGAAGAAGCATCACCTTAAATTTCTGGATCGATTTGCTTTTACACTTCTTCTTTTTATACTGGTTATTGGCATTACTGGTCGTATTGGATGTAATCAATTTAGCATAAAATAATAATTTAGAATGGCATCAGAAGTTCACGGAACACAACATTTTGATTTAGCGAAACGCGTTGAAATTAAATTCAGCGAGGACGCTATGAAAACCACGCAAACAATCATTTCGCATTATCCTGCTGAACGCATCAAGTCGGCCCTCTTGCCAGTCCTGCATATTGCTCAGGCGGAGTTCGGAGGCTGGTTAAGTCCAGAGGTAATGGACTACGTGGCTTCTGTGTTGCAAATTAAACCAATTGAGGTGTTTGAGGTGGCGTCGTTTTATTCGATGTTCCACCTCGCGCCAGTCGGTAAATGTGTCTTCGAAGTCTGTCAGACTAGCTCCTGCTGGCTGAACGGGGCTGAGGACATTGTTAAGTACATGGAGAAAAAACTGAACATTAAACTTGGCGAAACAACGGCTGACGGCATGTTTACATTAAAAGTTGCGGAATGTCTCGGCAGCTGTGGTACCGCACCCATGATGCAATGCGGGGCAAGTTTTCATGAAAATCTGACCTATGAAAAAGTTGACGCATTAATCGCAGACTATCGTCAAGGCGGAAAACAGAGAAGCTATACCGATTTAGATTACAAAAACACATTATAAGAACTGCATCAGCTGCTGGAATTATGGGCAAAAAATTATTAATACAAAATGATAAAGTAGCGGGAATAAATACCCTCGCAGTTTATCAGCAACACGGTGGTTATGCTTCTGTGGAGAAGGCACTGAAGTCCATGACCCCTGATCAGGTGACGGATGAGGTCAAGAAATCAGGACTCCGCGGGCGCGGTGGTGCTGGATTTCCAACAGGACTGAAATGGAGTTTCCTTGCCAAGCCCGAAGGTGTGCCACGCTATTTGGTTTGTAACGCCGATGAGTCAGAGCCAGGAACCTTTAAGGACCGTTATTTGATGGAGAAAATCCCCCATGCTTTAATTGAAGGCATGATCACGGCCAGTTATGCATTGGGTGCAAAGACTTCTTATATTTATATTCGTGGGGAGTATTTTTATGTTGCCCGTATTCTTGAGACGGCCATTGCAGAAGCCTATGCTGCAGGTTTTCTGGGAAAAAATATTTTAGGTACGGACTTCTCACACGACTGCTATGTGCAAGTGGGTGGCGGTGCTTATATCTGCGGCGAAGAAACGGCTTTACTAGAATCACTGGAAGGAAAACGCGGCAATCCCCGCATTAAACCTCCTTTTCCAGCTGTGGCTGGACTTTGGGGCTGTCCTACCGTTGTGAATAATGTAGAGACCATTGCGGCAGTTTGTCCGATTGTCAACATGGGCGGAGAAGAATACGCGAAAATAGGTGTTGGTAAATCCACAGGAACAAAATTAATTTCAGCTTCTGGTCATATTAATAAGCCGGGGGTGTATGAGATTGAATTAGGCGTGCCGGTTGAAGAGTTTATCTATAGTGAAGAATATTGCGGTGGCATTCGTAATGGGAAAAAGATGAAGGCAGTTGTTGCCGGAGGATCTTCGGTTCCTATTCTTCCAACCGAGTTAATTTTAAAAACTGCAAAAGGAGAGCCACGACTGATGACTTATGAAAGTCTCGCCGATGGTGGCTTCCAGACTGGCACCATGCTGGGTTCAGGTGGATTTATTGTGATGGATGAAGATACGAGCATTGTAAAGAATCTATTTACGTTCACCCGTTTTTATCATCATGAGAGTTGCGGACAATGTTCACCGTGTCGTGAAGGAACTGGCTGGATGGAGCAGATCATGAAGAAATTTTTAAATGGGACGGCGACTGAAAGTGATGTAGATTTATTATGGGATATTCAGAGTAAAATCGAAGGTAAGACGATTTGTCCGCTTGGTGAAGCCGCAGCATGGCCTGTTGCAGCAGCAATTCGGCACTTTAAACAGGAGTTTTTGGATATAGCTCGCAATAAAAAGTTTGTGGACGTGAGTCACTACAATCGTCTACACCAATTAACTGCTTAAGAGACCTTGAAGTACTTCTTCTACATATTTATTTTTTTATTGTTGTTTCCTCTCAATGGCAGCAGTCAGTCCTCTGATGCATCTTCGGAGGTCTACACGCTGACCGAAGAAATGCCGGAATATCCTGGGGGCATGTCCGCACTTTCTGCTTTCTTATCAAAGAACATTGACTATCCTGCCGTCTGTCGTGAAAACGGCATACAGGGGAAGGTTTTTTTGAAATTTGTGATTGATGAATTAGGCGATCTTCACTCGATTGAGGTGATTAAGAGTAGTGGGACAGATTTATTGGATAAAGAAGCTTTACGGGTGGCGCATCAGATGAGTCGCTGGAAGCCAGGATTTTTAAAAGGAAGGGCTGTGAAAGTTTATTATAATCTCCCTATTAATTTTAAAATTGATGAGCCTGCGATAGAATTTAATGTCAATAATCAGCAGGCTGCCTATTTAGAAGGGAAGGCACTTTTATTAAAAGGCGATAAGAATGGGGCCACTCATCGTTTTGAGACTGCGGGAGATGCAGATAGTTATTATGTGTTGGGTGTTTTGAAGTATAATGATCATGATAAAAAAACTGCCAAAGCCTATTTTGAGAAAGCACTAGAGGTCTCAAATGATCAGACAACAAAAGCGTATACTAAGTCCAAATCTTATTTAACAACTTATTTTAATTAGCAGAATGAAAAAGGCGTGCAGGACATGTAAAGGGACAATGAGGAGCATTTTGCTACTTGCTGCTTTTTCCCTATGCCTGAGTGCCTGCAATAAAGATAACTCCTGCGCACCTCTGGCAGCCAGTGCACCGGCGTCAGTCAGCAACGGAACCATCACTGCTGAGGTAAATGGGGCGGCTTGGAGATCTGTGAAGAACTCGGCGATGCTGAGCATGGGTCGAGGCATTTATGGATTTGTAATAAATGCAGAATCGGCCAGCGAACTCGTGGCTATTAGCATTGATATTCCGACTACCGATAACTTTATCAGCACAGGTAGTCATGCTTTTAAAGGGCAAGTAGATGACTTGTTAATTACGTATTCGACAAGAAACAAGAGTGGGCGATTAACGACACAGCATTTACCAGAACAAGCCACCTTGTCGATTAGCAGTGTGGATAAAGTCAACAAGAAAGTGTCGGGCACTTTTAGTTTTGTAAGTGCGAAGTCGAATGCGCAAAGTTCAGCGGACACGGTGCGCGTGACAAATGGTGTGTTTACGGATTTAAATTTTGTGGTGGTTAACCAATACAATTGATACGAATTATAATACGATGAAAGTAACGATAGACGGAAAAGAAATTGATGTGCCAAAGGGGACCACCATTCTCCAGGCTGCACGGATGATCGGACCTGAGGTAGCTCCTCCGGCGATGTGCTATTACTCTAAATTAAAAACCAGCGGAGGTTATTGTCGCACCTGTATTGTGAAGGTTACACAGGGAAGCAGTGCAAATCCCACGCCGATGCCAAAACCTGTTGCTTCATGCCGAACAGAGGTGATGGATGGAATGGTTGTAGAAAATTTTACCAATCCTGAAGTCCTCGAAGCCCGCAAAGGCGTAGTAGAGTTTTTATTGATAAATCATCCGCTCGATTGTCCTGTGTGTGATCAGGCCGGAGAGTGCAGTCTGCAAGATCTTGGTTATGGACATGGCGCGGCCCAAACCCGTTATGAATTTAAGCGCCGTGAATATGAGATGATCGACATTGGTGACAAGATTAAGTTGCACATGAATCGTTGCATTTTATGTTACCGTTGTGTTAAAGTTGCGGATCAGCTGACGCCCGGTCGCGTGCACGGTGTAATTTCTCGCGGTGATGCTTCTGAAATTTCAACCTATATTGAAAACGTCATTGATAATGATTTCTCTGGAAATGTAATTGATGTTTGTCCCGTTGGAGCGCTGACTGACAAGACATTTCGCTTTAAACAGCGTGTTTGGTTTACGAAACCGGTGGATGCGCACCGCAATTGCACCAAGTGCAGCGGCAAGACGCGTGTCTGGTTAAAAGGCGAAGAAGTTGTGCGGGTGACAGCACGTAAAGATCAATGGGATGAGGTCGAAGATTTTATCTGCAATACCTGCCGCTATGATCATAAAAAGACGAGTGACTGGGTGATTGAGGGTCCTTCGCCAATCAATCGTGCATCTGTTATCTCACAGAATCACTACAATCATTTAAACGAGTTAAAAGTACAGATCATGAAACAGCAGGACGCCCTGGGTTTTATGCCACTGGATAAAAAACCATAATTGAAAAGACAGAAATGGCTGAAATCATTATTTATAAATCAATCATTTGCCTAGTAGTATTTGTGGTATCTCTGGGTATTGCCGCCTACAGTACTTGGTGGGAAAGAAAGTTTGCCGGTCTGTTGCAAGATCGTTGGGGACCAAGTCGTGCCGGTGTTTGGGGATTACTTCAGCCACTTGCTGACGGTGGAAAGATGTTATTTAAGGAAGAAATCATTCCTAATGTCTCCAATAAATTTCTCTTTGTACTGGCGCCGGGACTTTTTATTGTGACGGCCATAATGGCTGGGGTTTTAATTCCTTGGGCACCGGATGTTGTGATTAATTCGACGCCGTATGCAATGCAAGTGGCGGATGTGAACGTGGGTGTTATTTTTCTGCTAGGCGTTACATCTGTTGGCGTATACGGCATCATGATTGGCGGCTGGGCATCTAACAACAAATATTCATTACTAGGTGCTATTCGTGCATCTGCGCAGATGATCAGTTATGAACTGGCGATGGGGATTGCTTTGATTGCCTTAATCATCACGGCAGGAGGTACTTTAAGTTTTCGTGAAATTATTGCGCAACAGGATGCTGGATTTGCGAATATTGTCTGGCAACCGCTTGGATTTATTATTTTCTTTGTTTGTGCACTGGCAGAAACCAATCGGGCACCGTTTGACTTGGCAGAGTGTGAAACAGAATTAGTAGGGGGTTATCACACAGAATACTCTGCCTTCAAACTCGGATTATTTTTGTTTGCCGAATACATCAACATGTTTGTCTCCAGTGCCGTTATGGCAGGATTTTATTTTGGAGGGTATAATTTTCCTTTTGCTTCAGAGCTTTACCATGCGATGGGATTAGAGACGGGCTCTTGGATTATTTCGTTAATTGGATTTGGCGCCTATTTTACGAAGACCTTAATTTTCATTTCAGTCTTTATGTGGATTCGTTGGACCATTCCGCGTTTCCGTTATGATCAACTGATGAATCTGGGCTGGAAGGCATTGTTACCATTGTCCTTACTTAATCTGGTAATCACAGTCGTAGTAGAATATTTCAGAGGGAATATTCAGTTTTAAATGAACGCAGTATTAAAAAGAAAGGTATAAAAATGCAACTGACAAACAGAAGTAAAGTTGTTTCGCACAAAGAGCAGAGTTTTGCGGAGAAGATTTATTTTCCTGCAATCGTGAAGGGCATGGCTGTCACCTTCAGTCACCTTTTTAAGAAGCGGCCAACCATTATGTATCCTGAGCAACACCGCGAATTTGCGCCTATCTATCGCGGAGAGCATGTATTGAAACGGGATGATAATGGAGCAGAACGTTGCACCAGTTGTGGTATGTGCGCGGTGGCTTGTCCTGCCGAAGCTATCACCATGGAAAGTGCAGAACGGAAGAAAGGGGAAGAGCATCTGTACCGTGAAGAGAAATATGCTGCAAAGTATGAAATTAACATGCTGCGTTGTATTTTTTGCGGGCTCTGCGAAGAAGCATGTCCGAAAGAAGCGATCTTTTTAACCGACAAAATTGTGGATGCGGATTACGAGCGGGAGGGATTTATCTTTGGAAAAGACAAATTGGTTGAGAAAATGGATCGCCGCATCGATGTAACCAAACGTCAGACCCCCGAAGTTCTTGAGTTTAAGAAACAGCCCGGATTAAAGCACAATGCTTTATACAACAAGACAGAATTAGATAGAGGAAAGAAACATTAATTATAAAGCACAACAGCAGACACTTTAAATAAAGACACATGTTAGGTTATACAATCACACAATGGGTTTTCGGAATTCTGTCCTTTATGGCGATTATGTTCGCACTGATGGTGGTATTCAGCCGTAATCCGGTTAATTCAGTTCTCTATCTGGTACTTACATTTTTTTGTATTGCTGGCCATTATCTCATTATGAACGCGCAGTTCCTTGCCGTGGTGCACATTGCCGTTTATGCAGGCGCCATCATGGTTCTGTTTTTATTTGTGATTATGTTAATGAATCTGAATCAAGATACGGAACCCCAAAAGACCATGATCTCGAAGATCATTGCCGGTGTTATTGGGGGTTTGTTGCTGTTGGTTTTGGTTGGCGCATTAAAAGGTACGGATCAGCTGACCACTATTCAGTCGGGAGCTAGCAAAATCGGTTTGGTGGGGAATTTAGGAAAGGTACTTTTTAGAGAGTTTTTATTTCCTTTCGAAATCGTGTCTATTCTGTTGCTTTCGGCACTGGTGGGCGCTATTCTGATTGGTAAAAAAGATGTTAAATAAGAATTAGTAAAAGAGATAAAGTATGATTAACGGAATTTCAATCAACATGTATTTACTGCTGAGTACCGTGCTGTTTATTATTGGCGCAATAGGGGTGATGGCACGTAGGAATACAATTATTTTATTTATGTGCATCGAACTGATGCTGAATGCAGTCAATTTATTGCTCGTTGCATTTAGCACTTTGCATAATGATACCGCGGGGCAGGTATTTGTGTTCTTTATTATGGCTGTAGCTGCTGCCGAAGTGGCAGTGGGCCTCGCAATTTTGAGTATGATTTACAGGAATTTAAAAAGCATTGACAGCGACTTGCTGAGCGAACTAAAAAATTAATAACGAACAATACGAACAGAAACGAAGACACTTATGATCAGATTAGTCGCATTAATTCCACTTTTTCCATTGATCGGATTTTTGATAAATGGATTTTTTGGAAAAAAGATCAGCAAAGGACTCAGCGGGGCAATTGCATCCCTGAGTATTCTGGCCTCCTTTATTTTATCCATTCTTGTCTTTGCCGAATTGCAGGCTTCGTCAGTTAAAGAACACGTTGTACATGTGTTTTCATGGATTAATTCGGGACACTTAAGCATTCCGTTTGAATTCCTGGTAGATCCGCTCTCTAGCTGGTTTTTGCTAATCATTACGGGGATTGGATTTCTTATCCACATCTACTCTACTGGCTATATGCACGAGGATGAGGGTTTCTCTCGTTTCTTTACCTATCTTAATCTGTTCGTGTTTTTCATGTTGTTACTGGTTCTGGGTAATAATTACTTAATAACATTTGTCGGCTGGGAAGGAGTTGGTCTGTGTTCGTACCTGCTGATAGGCTTCTGGTACAAAAACACGGCTTATAACAATGCGGCGAAGAAAGCGTTTATCATGAACCGCATTGGTGATCTTGGTTTTTTGCTTGGCATCATTCTGATTTTTGTAAACTTTGGTAGTATCACCTACACAGAAATATTTGATCAGGCGGGCACGGTTGATCCCTCTACCATTACGGTGATTGCACTGTTGTTATTTGTTGGCGCCATGGGTAAATCGGCGCAATTGCCGCTCTGCACTTGGTTACCGGATGCAATGGCCGGCCCTACTCCCGTATCTGCCCTCATTCACGCGGCGACCATGGTGACTGCTGGTATTTTTATGGTGGTGCGTTCCAATGTTTTTTATTCGATCAGCCACGTGGCCAGCGAAACAGTTGCCGTGGTTGGTGTTGTGACAGCCTTGTTTGCAGCCACCATCGGTTTATTTCAAAATGATATTAAAAAAATACTTGCTTATTCGACTGTCTCGCAGTTGGGACTTATGTTTCTAGGGCTTGGTGTCGGCGCCTATAGTTCTGCGGTCTTTCACGTGACCACACACGCTTTTTTTAAGGCCTTACTTTTTCTTGGTGCGGGATCAGTGATTCACGCTATGGGCGGAGAGCAGGACATTCGCCGTATGGGTGGATTAAAGGGGAAAATTAAAATCACCTTTATCACCATGCTTATTGGCACTATCGCCATTAGCGGTATTCCTCCATTCAGTGGTTTTTTTAGTAAAGATGAAATCCTTGCGCACACCTTCGAAGAGCATAAAGTACTTTGGGTACTCGGGATGATTGCATCGATGCTGACTGCGTTCTATATGTTCCGTTTATTGTTTCTGACATTTTTCGGAAAGTTTCGTGGCACCCATGAACAAGAGCATCACCTGCATGAATCACCGGCAAGTATGACGATTCCTCTGGTTGTGCTCGCGGTGCTATCGGTAGTAGGTGGATTACTGGGCTTACCTGAATTCTGGCAACTGCCAAATTGGATGCATCATCAATTAGAGCCTGTTATTGCCCGTCCACATTTCTCAATGCTAAGTCACGAGACGGAATGGTTACTGATGGGAATAGCCGTGGCAGCCGCACTGGTCATGATTTACATTACTTGGTTGCTGTTTATAAAGAAAAAAGTGCTTCCTGCTGAACGCGAGGATTTATTAAAACCTTGGCAAAAACTGATTTACAACAAATACTATGTGGATGAAGTGTATGAAGGAGGAATTACCAAACCTATAAATGGAATTGGCAAAGCGCTGTACGAATTCTTTGATAAGCAGATTGTCGATGGTTTGGTAAATGGTGTCGGAAACCTGGTAAAAGGTGCCGGTTCACTGATTCGCCTGTATCAAAATGGAAACATCGGATTTTATGTCATGAATATGGCGCTGGGCGTCATCCTCATTGTTTTACTAACCTTTATTATTAAATAAGTAGACGTTTTATGTTGATCGTATTATTAATTGCAGTTCCCTTACTGGCTTCGCTTCTGGTTTTCCTGATGAAGGGAAATGCTGCACGTAACACCGCCCTGTTTTTTTCCGTCGTGGAATTTTTGTTGGCTGCAGGTGCTTTTATGCAGTTCCGCCATCATTCTGACAGCGCACTGCTGCACTTTGATCACAGCTGGGTAGCGGCACTCCATATTCACTTCAGTGTCGGACTCGACGGCCTGGGTCTTTTGCTGACGCTTCTCACCGGATTTTT
Source organism: Sphingobacterium thalpophilum (assembly GCA_943325195.2). Lineage (GTDB taxonomy): Bacteria > Bacteroidota > Bacteroidia > B-17B0 > Aurantibacillaceae > Aurantibacillus. The sequence goes on from CALPON020000047.1 coordinate 16,547, forward strand.
AGTGCCACTGATTATCCTCAGCTCATTCAGCACTAGCTATAAAAATCCTCAGAATTTTTACGGACTGATTCTCCTCATGCAAATGGCATTAGTGGGTGTGTTTGCATCGAACGATGGCTTTTTATTTTATGTGTTTTGGGAACTAGCATTGATTCCGATTTATTTTATTTGCCTCATCTGGGGCGGAGAGCAGCGCGCAGCAATTACCTTTAAGTTTTTTGTCTATACTTTATTTGGTTCGCTTTTTATGCTGATTGGTTTTATTTACCTCTATAATCACACGAATGTAGATGGCCACAAATCTTGGCAGATTGCTGACCTCTATAATGCAGGAAGAAGTTTAAATGTGACACAGCAGAGCGCCGTCTTCTGGTTGATTTTTATCGCGTTTGCCATTAAGATGCCGATTTTTCCATTTCATACCTGGCAGCCGGATACCTATGTGACGGCGCCGACTCAAGGCACTATGCTCTTAAGTGGCATCATGCTAAAGATGGGAACGTTTGGAGTGATCAAATGGTTATTGCCTATTGTCCCGCTGGGCATCGAGCAATGGGGAAGTACTGCTGTGATTTTATCGGTTATTGGCATCATCTACGCTTCATTGATTGCATTGGCACAAAAAGATTTTAAACGATTGATTGCTTACTCCTCCATTGCACACGTGGGATTAATTGCAGCAGGTATCTTTTCCGGTAATCAGCAAGGTATTCAAGGCGCTGTGATGCAAATGCTGGCGCACGGTGTGAATGTAGTGGGTTTATTTTTTATTGCGGACATTATCATGCGTCATACCGGCACCCGCGATCTGACAAAGTTAGGGGGCATTCGCAGCATGAATGGAAATTTTGCCGTTCTCTTTCTGATTATCCTCCTCGGCTCGGTGGCTTTGCCACTGACAAATGGATTTGTAGGTGAATTTTTACTGATTAATGGGGTATTTCAATTTAGTGCAATTGCAGCCGTGTTTGCTGGATTGACCGTCATTCTTGGAGCCGTTTATATGCTCCGCAGTTATCAGGCCATCATGTTGGGTGAGCGACGTGATAGTCAGATGACTTTTGGTCCGCTTGCATCAACCGACAAGATTGTACTCGTGGTAATCTGTGCGGCGGTAATCTTATTCGGCGTCTATCCAAAACCATTAAATGACATCGCAGAAGAGGGTACACGTGCTATTTTAAGCATGATGAAGTAATTAATAAGAAAGAAACTTTACAGAGTAAATAAACGATATGAAAGGATTATTAATCATCAGCGGACTAGGCCTTGTGGCAATGCTGGCAGAAATATTTAAATTTAAGCGTCTGCTGCTTCCTTTGGTATTGCTGGGTGTGCTCGCTGCCTTTGGTTTAAATTTTATGGAGTGGAAAGAGGGGATGAGCATTTCCTATTTCGACAACATGATTGGGTTTGATAAAGTAGCAATCGCCTTTTCAGGAATTATTCTGGTAACTGCTTTTTTCTGGTTTATTTTGGCGAACGATTATTTTGAAGCGGACAATAGTCTGGTTGATCATTTTGCACTGGTCTTATTTGCGCTGGTCGGGGCCTTGATGTTGACAGCGTTTAAGAACATGACAACCTTGTTTCTGGGAATTGAAATCATGAGTATTCCCATGTATGTCTTAGCGGCGAGCAAGAAGAACGACACCCGAAGTAATGAAGCCGGCTTTAAATATTTGATCATGGGCTCTTTCGCCAGTGCCTTTTTACTATTTGGTATTGCATTGGTTTACGGGGCTACTAAGAGTTTTGATCTTGAGGTCATCCGCACCTACATAGCTACAAACAGTATGGATGCCCCGATGTTCTTTTATGCTGGGGTGGTCATGATCCTAGTGGCCATGTGCTTTAAAGTTTCTGCGGCTCCTTTCCACTTCTGGGCACCGGATGTCTATGAAGGGTCGCCAACATTAGTGACGGCGCTGATGAGC